>JAGOBN010000121.1 GCA_017999235.1 Anaerolineales bacterium
ACGCCGGCCGCGCCGCCCTGGCGCAGTTCCACGCCTTTGCCGACGGCATCGAAGACGAGGTGAGCCGGCGCTACCGCGCTACCTTCGGCCCCCGTTCCAGCCTCTAACCCCGGCGCATTCCAGGTTGTTTTGACGTTTTCGGAGCGTTCTTCTCTTGCGGAATAGCGCGGGAGTCGCTATGATTATTGGTCATAGCGATACGCCACCCCGAATTCAATCAGGAGAAGAAGGTATGCGATTCCTTCAACGTCTGGCCCAGAGCTTGAGTCTGCTGGCTCTGGTGGTGGTCACGGCCTGCGGGCCAACCGCGCCGACCGCGCCCGCCGCGACCAGCGCGCCGGTGGTGCCAGCGACGGCCGCGCCCACGGACCTCCCCGCCACCACCGTTCCCGCCACCGTCGCGCCCACGGAGGCTCCGGCGGCGGCCACTACCGCGCGCACGGTCGCGCCGACGGTCGCCGCCACGACCGCGCCGACCCAAGCGCCCACCGCTGCACCGACCGAAGCGCCGGCCGTGGCGCCCACCACCGCCCCCGCGCCGGCCGGCCCGCCCGGCACGCTGATCCTGGCCACGACCACCAGCACGGCGGATTCGGGTCTGCTGGCCGCGATCCTGCCGTATTTTGAGGTGCGCGAAAACTTGAAGATCAAGGTCATCGCCGTGGGCACCGGCCAGTCGCTGGCCATTGCCGCGCGCGGTGACGCCGACGTGGTGCTGGTGCATGCCCGCGCCCAGGAAGACGCCTTTGTGGCGGCTGGCAACGGCATCGACCGGCGCGACGTGATGTACAACGACTTCATCATCGTCGGCCCGGCCAACGACCCGGCCGGCATCGCCAATCTGCCCTCCGCCAAGGATGCTTTTGCCAAGATCGCGGCCGCCGGCGCGCCTTTCGCGTCACGCGGCGACGGCTCCGGCACCCACAGCAAGGAAACCAGCTTGTGGACGGCGGCCGGCCTCAAGCCGCAAAGCGGGGCCAACGGCTACGTCGCTTTGGGCCAGGGCATGGGCGAGACCCTGACCTACGCCAACGAGACGGGGTCCTATACCTTGACCGATCGCGGCACTTGGCTGGCCCGCCTGGCCGGCTTGCCCGGCTTGACGGTTTTGGTGGGCGGCGCGTCCGTGAAGGTCAACCCGGACAAGGCGCTCTACAACCCGTACGGCGTCATCGCCGTTAACCCGGCCAAGTTCCCCAACGTCAACTACGCGAAGGCCAAGCTCTTCATCGAGTGGATCACGTCGCTCTCGATCCAGCGCCGCATCTACGAGTTCGGCCGCGGGCTGTACGGCGAATCCTTGTTCTACCCGGTAGCGCAGACGCCCTAAGCCTGCCTCGATGGCGATAGACTTTGACAGCGTGGCCAACGGCCCGACCCGCACCAGCCGCCCACAGGCGTCAAAGGCATGATCGCCACGTCACCGGACCACAGGGCCGCCGCGACGCTGAGATCCTGAGATAATCTCCAGGCTCCGCGCTTCGGCGGCCCGCTTTTATTGGTTGGCCCTATGGATTGGCTTGCACCGCTCCTGCCCGTCATCCTGCTCTCACTGTACATCTCGGGCGTGGCCCTGTTGATCGCCACCGCGGCCGGCCTGCCGCTGGGCGCCGCCTTGGCGCTCTACCCGGTGCCGGGCAAGCGCTTCATCACGCTGCTGATTTATACGGGCATGGGCCTGCCGCCGGTGGTGGTGGGCCTGTTTGTCTATCTGCTGCTCTCGCGCAGCGGGCCGCTGGGCGGGCTGGGGTGGCTGTTCTCGCCGCCGGCCATGATTACGGCCCAGGTCATCATCGCTTTGCCGATGGTGGCCGGCCTGGCGATGACGGCGGTGGAGGGGCTGGACCCAGGCTTGCGCCTGCAGGTGCGGGCGTTAGGGGCCTCGCCCAGCCAGACGCTGTGGACCCTGCTGAGCGAGGCGCGCGGCGGCGTGCTCTCGGCCATCGTGGCCGCCTTCGGCAGCGTCATCTCGGAAGTGGGCGCCGTGATGCTGGTGGGCGGCAACGTGGAGGGGCAGACGCGCGTGCTGACCACGGCCATCGTGCTGGAGACGCGCAAAGGCGAGTTCGGCCTGGCGTTGGCGCTGGGCACGGTGCTGCTGACGCTGACGTTTGTGATCAACTTCTGGCTGGTACGGGCCGGCCAGCGGCGCGAGGCTGTCGGGTGGGCGGCGGAAATGCGGGCGGGGCGGTGACGCCGGAGGCGCTGTACGCCCTGCGCGGTGTGCAAAAGGCTTATGCCGGCCGGCCGCCGGTGCTGGACCTGGCCGCCTTGGACATCGCGCGCGGCGAGGTGCTGGCGCTGGTGGGGCCAAGCGGGGCCGGCAAGTCCACGCTGCTGCGCCTGCTTAATTTCCTGGAGCCGCCCAGCGCCGGCGAGATCCGCTTTGCGGGCCAGCCGGTGCCGGCTGAGCCGCCGCTGGCCGTCTTGCGGCGCGTGACCACGGTCTTCCAGCGCCCGGTCCTGCTGCAGCAATCCGTCCGCAATAACATTGCCTTCGGCGTAAAGCTGCGCGGCCAGGCCGTGGACGGCCGCGTGGACGCGGCCCTGGAACAAGTGGGGCTGCAGGCGCTGGCCCGTCAGCCGGCCCATAAGCTCTCCGGCGGCGAGATGCAGCGCGCGGCTCTGGCCCGCGCCCTGGTGCTGGAGCCGGACGTCCTCTTGTTGGATGAGCCGACGGCGAATCTTGACCCCTACAACGTGGGCTTGATCGAACGCATCGTGGCCGAGCAAAACCGCGCGCGCGGCACGACGGTGGTGGTGGTGACGCACAATATTTTTCAGGCGCGGCGGCTGGCCACGCGCGTGGGCCTGTTGTTGGGCGGGCAGTTGGTGGAGCTGGCGCCGACGGCGGCGTTCTTCGACACGCCGGCTGATCCGCGCACCGCCGCCTTCGTGCGCGGCGAGATGGTCTGGTAGGGGGCGGCCCCGGCCGGCGTCCTGTTCTGCGGACCATGAGCGCGCGCTAGGCCGGCGCCTCGAGCAGCTTCTTCAGCTTGGCGCTGATCTCGCGCCACTGGATCTTGGACAGTCCGAGCTTCTGGCGGATGCGGTCAAACTCCAGGCCGGCCCGCGCGTCGCGCACCGCGCCCGTCCAGCGGCACATCTCAAACGAGAGGTGCTTATCGAGGCCGGCGGCCACGCTGATATCCTCCAGCAGATACTCCAGCCGGCGCGCTTTGTAGGGGAACAGCTTCTGCTCGGGCTGATAATGGGCCAGATAGCTCTGGTACACGGCCACCCAGCCCGGCTCCAGCTTGAGCTTGCGCTCTTTGTAGCGGTTGCGCGTCTCCTGGTAGCGCACCCACAACAGGGGCGCGGCGGGATCGGCCAGATCGATGTGGTTGATCTCCAGCGCCAGGCACTCGCTCTTCTTTATCCCGGTCTGCAGCAACAGGGTAAACAACAGATACGGCCGGATATCGGGCTTGTCGGCGTTGTGCCAGAGCCGCCGGCCGGCCGCCAGCGCCTGCTCCACTTCGTCGTCGGTGAGCACCTGCGGCAGAGGGCTGAGGACCGTTTGCTGGATCAACGCGGCGGCGGGGTCGTGCGTTAAGACGCTGGTTTGCTCCAGCCAGCGGAAGAAAGCCTTGAGCGACGTCACCCGGCGGGAATAGGTTTTGGGACTGCGCCCGCTGGCTTTTTGAGCCAGCAGCCACTTCTCCAGGTCGCGCGTGGCAATCTGGTTCAGGCTGCGGCCGGCGCCCAGAAAAGCGGCCAGCAGGTTGAGGTCGCCGCCAAAAGACTTGACGGTGTTGAGGCTGGCGTTTTCTTTGATGAGATGTTCTTTCCAGGCCACGATGGCGGCTTTGAGCGAGGCCGTGGCGGTCAGAGCCGGGCCGGCGGCGCGGGCGGCCGGGGCCGGCCGCACGTCCTCCGGAAGCTGCGAGAACAGGGGCAGCTGCTCAATCGTGACGGGCATGGGGGCCTAATCTAGACCTATTCGACTAGAAGTCAAGCGGCTTGGCCGGCGGGGGCGCCGGGTGAGCGGCCAAAAACGAGTCAGGCACCCGACTCCGGGCGCCTGACTGCAGGGTGGCGGGTTAGCGGCGCGGGAGGCCGGCTGGAGGCGGGACCGGCAGCCGCGTTACGGCTGCGCGGCGGTGAGAAACGCGATCAAGGCATCGATCTCGGCCGCGGACAAGCCCAGCCGCGGCATCTCGGTCTGCGGCTTCACCGCCGCTGGATCGGCCAGCCACTGGCGCAGGTAGGCCGGCGTCGCCAGGAAGTTGGAGAGGTTCGGCCCCGCCGTGAAGCCGTGGAAGTCGCCGAGCACCCGGCGTTTGAGCGGCTGGACGGCCGTGTGATCATGGCACATCACACAGCCCTTCGCCAGAAACAACGCCTGGCCGGTCTCGGCCGGCGAGCTCGGCGCGGCGGCCAGCACCGGCGCCGGCGCCGCCGGAGGCAAGGCGAACCCCAGCAGGGCCACAAACGCGCCGGCCAGGGCCAAGCCGCCCGCCCACGCCCGGCGCGTGCGCGCCAGGACCCCGGCGCCCGCGCCCAGGCCGGCCAGACCCACCAACCCGAGCCACGTCCACGCTCCCGCGCCGGGGGCGCTCGCGGCGCTGGGCGCGCCGGCTGCCGGTCCAACCGTCAGGGCCGGCATCGGCTGGAGCAGACTGCCGCCAAAGGGGTCGAGCGTCCAGTCCCACACGCCGGCCTCCGGCAGGGCCACCACCGCCTCAAAATAGCCCAACGGCGGCACGGGTTCGGCCACCGCCTCCACCACCTGCCCGGTAGCGGTGTGGACAAAGCGCAGGCTGGGGTGGACCCAATGCACCAGCGTGACGCCGTGCTGCCGCACCGCGAACCGCAGGGTGACGGGCGCGCCGGCCGTCAGCGGGCCAGGCAGGGCCTCCAGGGTGGCGATGGCCCACCCGCCGGCCCGCGCCGGCCCAACGCCCCCGCTCAACAGACCGAGCACCACCAGCGTCAACGCGCCAAATTTCAGAAAGGTCTTCATGCGTTTGCCTTTCGAGAGGGCCGGGCGTTTATTGATCCGCGCCGGCCGGGATCGCGGCCACAAACTGCAAGCGGTGCTCCCCGGCCTGGGCCGTGATCTCCCAGCAGCCGGCCGCCGGCACATACACGCCCGTCACCTGGAAGCCGGTGCCGTAGCCGCCGGGGATGTCCACCCGCAGCGGGTCAGCCGCGCCATCCAGCCGGCGCCCGGTGACGGTGAGCGCCGCGCCGGCCGGCCGAATCCAGATCACCTTGTTGCCGTCCGGGCCGGCCTGCCAGCCGGCGCTCCACAGAGCCCAGAGCGTGCGCTCGGCGTTGACAAACCACGGCCCCGCATCGAACGGGTCGGCGTGCGGGTCCTTGGGCGGCGTCTCGCGGACGAGCTCCGAGACCGGACACGGCGCCGGCGCGGCGGCTTGCGCTTGCGCGGCCGCGGTGTCGCGGGCCGGCGCGCAGGCGCTCAACACCAGCGCGGCCAGGCCCAACTGCCAGCAGAGAATTTTCATCGGCCGTCCTTTCGCTTTGCTGGTCATACACCGGCCGGCCGGCTGCGGTTCCCGGCTCAGGGCAGCGATTCGGCCGTCTTAATCGCTTCGTCCAGGGGCAGGTCACTTTCGAGCCGGTAGGTGAGATCGCCCACCGTCCACACCAGCACATGGCCGGTGACCAAGTGCTGGGCGTCGTAGCGGCCGTTGCGCAGCTGCAGCAAATACGGGCCGGCGGTCCACACGGCCGGCGCGCCGTTGACGGCGGCGGCGCGCAGGGCGGGCGGCTGTCGCTTTTCGGCGAAGCCGCCGGCGCTGAGGAGATGCAGCGCCAAACGCACGCGGCCCGGCTCGGCGCGGTCAAACCAGA
Organism: Anaerolineales bacterium; assembly: GCA_017999235.1. The sequence goes on from JAGOBN010000121.1 coordinate 5,821, forward strand.
CCAGGATCACGGCCGGCGCGTCAAAGAATTGGAGAAACACCTCGTCCGGCGCGCCCAAATCGGCGGGATAGGCCGGCAGCGGAATCGGGAAGCTGACCAGCCGCCGCGCGTCGGCCAGCGTGGTCTGGCCGTAGAGATCGAGCAGCGACGGGACGGGGGTCAGGGCCGGCGCCGGCGCAGCGGTCGGCCCCAAGAGAATCCGCACCGCGCCGATCTGCAGAAACTCCACCAGGCCGGCGCGCACGGCGGGCACTGCCAGGAGCGTGAGCAGCGCCAGGCCGACCACGGCCAGGCTGACCGCCCAACGCGGGACCCGGCGCCCGGCGGCGGCCGGGAGCGGCCGCTGGATGGGCGGAGCCGGCGGATACGGCAAGGCGCGCGCGGCGCGGCGCAGGGCGGCCTCCAGTTGCTCGTCCGGGCCGCCGCCGGCCACCCCTCGGTCACTCATCCACCACCTCCGGACGCAGAGCTGGGAATTCATGGAAGACCACCTGGCGAAGCCGGCCCAAGGCGCGGTGCAGCCGGGATTTGACGGTGCCGGCCGGCACCTCCAACACGGCGGCGGTTTCGGCCTCAGACAGTTCCAGAAAGTAGCGCAAGTAGATGAGCTGTTGATCGGCGGCGCTCAAGCGCCGGACGGCGCGCCACAATTCCTGGGCCTCCGCCTGCTGGGCCGATAACGCCTGGACTTCTACCCCGTGCTCCGGCTCGGCCCGCCAGTGGCGCTGCAGCGCGGCCCAGTAACGGCCGAGCGCGCGCCGGCGGTTGCGGGCCAGGTTGGCCGTGATCCGCAGCAGCCAGGGCCGAAAGGGCCGGCGCGCATCGAAGCGGTCCAGCGCCCGCCAGGCGCGCAGGAACGCGTCCTGGGCCACATCGGCGGCGTCGGCCGGGTCGCCCAGGAGCAGGTAGGCCAGCCGGAAGGCGGCCGCCTGATGTGCGTCGACAAGCGCGGCCCAGGCCGCGGCCTCTCCCCGGCGGGCCTGGGCAATCCAATCGGTTTCCGTCACCGGCCTCTCCGGAGCATGGGTCTCACCGACTATACACCGGCCGGGGGCGGCCGGTTCCCGCGCGGTTTCCTCAATCGCCGCGCCTGGGCTAGAATGAGCGGCACCCCTTCAATTCACTCAGAGGAGCCCGTATGCGTGTCTTACTCATCGGCGTCGGCGGCGTCGGCGAGGCGATCGCGGTGATGTCGGATCGCCGGCCGTGGTTGGACGAGATGGTGCTGGCGGATTATGACGTCCGGCGCTGCAAGAAAGTCCGGCGCCGGCTGAGCACGCGCAAGCGCTTCCCGGTGGAGCAGTTGGACGCCTCCGACAAGCGCGCCATCGTCCGCCTGGCCAAGAAGCACAAAGTGGATCTGATTGTCAACGCCGTGGCCCCGCACTTCAACGAGACGATCTTCGACGCCGCCTACGCCGCGCGCTGCCATTACATCGATATGGCGATGACGCTCTCCAAGCCGCATCCCACTGAGCCCTACCGGCAGCCGGGCGTGATGCTGGGGGATTATCAGTTCAAGCGCTCCAGCAAGTGGGTGGAGCGCGGCCTGCTGGCGCTGGTGGGCATGGGCGTGGAGCCGGGCCTCTCGGATATCTTCGCCCGCTACGCCGAGAAGCATTTGTTTGACGAAATTGACGAGATCGGCGTGCGCGACGGCTCCAATCTGCGCGTGCGCGGCTACGCGTTCGCGCCCACGTTCAACGTCTGGACCACCATCGAAGAGTGCCTCAACCCGCCCCTAATCTGGGATCACGAGCGGGGCTGGCATACCAGCGAGCCGTTCTCCGAGCCGGAAGTTTTCCACTTCCCGGACGGCATCGGCCCGCTGGAGGTGGTCAACGTGGAGCATGAAGAGGTGGTGCTGATCCCGCGCTACATCAACTGCCGGCGCGTCACCTTCAAATACGGCCTGGGCGATGAGTTTGTGGGCGTGCTCAAGATGCTGCACCTGCTGGGCCTGGATAAGAAGGAGCAGGTGGCGGTGGGCAAGGTGTTTGTGGCGCCGCGCGACGTGGTGGTGGCCTGCCTGCCCAACCCGGCCCTGCTGGGCGATAAGATGACGGGCAAGACCTGCGCCGGCACCTGGATCACTGGCACCAAGGACGGCGCGCGCCGCGAGTTGTACATCTATCAGGTGGCCGACAACGAGGAGTGCATGCGCCAATACGGGGTGCAGGCCGTGGTCTGGCAGACGGCCGTCAACCCCGTCATCGCCATGGACCTGCTGGCCACCGGGGTGTGGCGCGGCGTGGGGGTGTGCGGGCCGGAATACTTTGACCCCGACCCCTTCCTGGCCAAGATGGGCGAATATGATTTCCCGTATGGCGTCCGTGAGATGAAGTCGCCGGCCGCGGCGTAAGGGGCCGCGCAGCGTATGACGGATGATCTGCCGGCGCCGGCTCAGCCGCGCGCCACAGCCAGCCTGATCGGTTATTACAGCGTCCTGGCCACCGTCGGGCTGGCGGCCGCCCTCATGGGGCCGACCCTGCCGGCGCTGGCGGCGCAGACCCGGACGACGTTGAGCGGGATCAGCGGACTGTTTGTGGCCCGCTCGGTGGGCTATATCGCCGGGTCACTGCTCGGCGGCCGGCTGTATGACCGGCTGCCCGGCCACCGGCTGATGGGGCTGGCGGGCGTGGTCATGGCGGCCGGTCTGGCGCTCATGCCGGTGACGCCCTGGGCGGGGCTGCTGTTCGGGGTCATGCTGGTCGTGGGCGCGGCCCAGGCCTGGCTGGATGTGGGGAGCAACACCCTGCTGGTGTGGCTCTATGGCGCCGGGGTGACCCGGTATATGAACGGCCTGCACTTCGCGTACGGGGTGGGGGCGTTTCTGGCGCCCCTGATTGTGGCCCAGGCCTTGGCCTGGACCGGCGGCGTCCAGGGCGCGTTTTGGGCCGTGGCGGTGTTGAGCCTCCCGCCGGCCCTGTGGCTGGGGCGGCGGCCCAGCCCGGCCCGCCCCCGGCCGGCCGCCGTGGTCCAGGCCCCGGCTCCGCCGGTCAACTACCGGCTGGTGGCGCTGTTCGTGATGTGCTTTTTCTTCTACGTCGGTGCGGAGGTGAGTTACGGGGCCTGGATCTACACTTACGCCAACGCCACCGGTCTGGCAGACGCCGCCACCGGCGCCTACCTGACGGCGGCTTTTTGGGGCACGATCACTCTGGGGCGGCTGATGGCGATCCCGCTGGCCGCGCGCTTTCGGCCGCGTACGCTGTTGGCCCTGGATCTGGCCGGCGGGCTGCTGAGCATCGGCCTGGCGGCGGTCTGGACCGGCGAGGCG
>JAGOBN010000122.1 GCA_017999235.1 Anaerolineales bacterium
TCATCAAGGTCAGGTAAGGCGCCACAAACGCCCATTCGTCATCGCTGACATCGCTCGGGTATGGTTTTCGGGTTGGCATGCCCCGAGCATAGCATTCTCACGACAATAAGTGCCTAACAGGCTCTAGCGCGCTTCCGGGTAGCCGCGCGCTTCGGCCGTGGTGAAGATCCGCAGGAGCGCCTGCACCGTGTCGTCCAGCGCCTCCAGCTCCACCACGTCCGGCGTGTCATGAACGGTGTGATAGGCCGTTTCCGCCTCCCGGCTGCCGCTGGTCTGCAGGGCGCCGGCCGGCACCCCGTGCCGCAGAAAAGGCAGAAAATCGCCGCTGCGCAGCGGATACGCCAGCCCGCGCGCCTCCGGGCAGGCGGCCGCGATCACGTCATTCAGGCGCTCGTCAGTGGCGCGCACGCGCAGCGCGCCGTCCCGCGTGATATACCGCAGCGTGGCGCCAGCCCCGACCATATCCACGCTCAACACCGCCGTGCGCGGCCCCCAGGCCTGCCGCGCCGCGGCCTCCGCGCCGTGCAAGCCGGTCTCTTCCGCGCCCGTAAACAAAAAGCCCACGCGCAGACGGGCCGGCGGCTCGGCCGCCAGGTGCTCGGCCACCGCCAGCAGCACGCCCACGCCGGAAGCGTTATCGTGCGCGCCCGGTGAATAGCGGCCGCCGCGCAAGACTTGCGCCAGGGTCTCCAGCACCACCCAAGCCCCGCCGACCAGGCCGGCCGCCGCGCCCACCGCGGCCAGCACCGTGGCCGGCCACCCGATCCCCAGCCAGCCGAGGACGACCAGGGCGGCCAGCGCCCAGGCCGCGCGCAGGGCCACGAACATCAAGCTCTGATGCACTTCCACCAGCCAGCGCGCCTGGAAGGCGCTGGCCGGCGCGCTGTCCACGTGCGCGCACAAGACCAGAGTGGGCGCCGCCCCGTCCGGGATGGTGGTGGGCGTGAAGGCCAACTGGTTCTGGCTGGATGCCGTGCGCGGCCGGCGGCGGACCACCTCCCGCGCCACATCCGGCAGGGCGGCAATGTACACGGCCGGCAGCAGCGCCAGCGCCGGCAGATCAGCCAGGAACGCCCCCCCCAGCGCCAGGGCCAGCCCGCCCGAGATATACACCCACGTCAGCGCCGGCGCCGGCGCAAAGGCCACCGGTGAGGACACGGGCGCATAGCCCCAGCCGCGCAGGCACCGCTCCACATAGCGAAACGCGGCGGCCTCGGCCGGGCTGCCGGCCGGGCGCGGGCCGATCTCACCGGCCAGGTGGTGGACGTGCGCGAAGGCGCGGCGGCCGAACGTCAGCGCGGGGCTCACGCCGGCTTCACCGCCGCCAGTCCATAGCGCGGAAGCGGATAGTGAAACAACTGTGACTCATGCCGAAAGGCGGCGGCGGCCGGGATGGCGTGCGCTTCCAACAGCTGGCGCTGGGCGTGGTGTTCAGCCTCGCCCTGGTTGACGATGATCAACACCCCGCCCGGCTTCAGACTGAGCCAGGCGTCCGCCAGCAAAGCGGCCGGGCTGAACAAGGGGCCGGGCAAGCCCCATTCCAGATGATCGCGCTCAAAGACAAAGGGGAAGAGCAGGGTCAGCGCGTCGAAGGCGGCCGGCTGCGGCGGGAAGGCGCGCGGCTCATAGCGCACGCGCTCCGCCGGCAGGCCGCGCAGATGCGCGTGGGCGTGATCCCAGCGGGAATAAAGATCCAGGTAGACGCGATACGCGTCCGACTCATAAGCCGTCAGCGTCACCGCCCGCGGGGCGGCGGCGCGCCAGCCCGTCCACAGCGCGTAGAGCGCCTGCACATAGAACCAGTGCGAGGGGCCGATATCGCCGGCGTTGATCTCGGCCGGCAGCGCCGGCGCGGCGGCTTCCAGCGCGCGCTCCAGCAGCTCCAGATAGAACAGGTTCTCGCGGTAATTGTCCGTCCGGCTGTGCGCGTGCAAGTAATCCAGGGGATAGTGCGTCAGCAGCCGGTCGGCGGCCGCTTCGGCGGCCACGCGCTCCGGCTCCGCCAGCGCCGCGAACAGCGCGTGCTTGGGCTCGTTGCGCCAGTGCAGGCCGGGCCGGCGCCAGCGGAAGAATTGGCGCAGCGGGAAATCCAGGGCATTCCGCAGGCGATGCAGGAACACGTTAGGGGGCCGGAGCGGGAGCCGGCTGCCAGGCCGGGCTAAGCTCGGTGAACGTATTCTGGCTTAAGTTGGTCTCTTCACTGCCGCCGGCCGTCATGCGGAAGATCTGGGCCACGTTGCCGGCGCGCTTGGAGACAAAGACTAGGTATTTGCCGTCCGGGCTCCACTGCGGGCTGGTATCGCTGCGGCCCTCGGTGAGCTGCTGGAACTTCATCTGGAGCTGGCTGTTCTCCACCGAGCCTAAGATGATGTTGTTGCCGGCCGCGCCGGCGCTTTGGCGCGTGAACACAAAGGTCGTCCCATCCGGCGCGAGCGCGGCGTCCAGAATGACATTCCCCTGCGGCAGTTCACTCAGAAAGACGCGGTAGCTGTTCTCGTTGTTGGCGCCTGGATAAGCGGGAAACGCCGCCCACATTTGCGCCTGGGCCGCGTTGGAGGGGAAGAGCCGCCACAGCTCGCCGGCGCCGTTCTGGGTGCTGATGACGAGCATGCGCCGGCAGTCCGGGAAGAAGAGCGGGTTGTATTCCAGCGGGTTGGAGCGGCTGGTGCTGTAGTTGCGGGCCTCGCGGTTTTCCAGGCTGGAGATGATGAAGACCTGGGGCGAGTTGTTGCGCAGGGACGTGAAGGCGATCGTGCCGTCCGCGCACCAGGCCGGCTGGAAGTCATTCTCGTTGGGCCGGCCGGCGGAGGTGGGCGCGGTGACGTTGACGGGATTGGTGCCGTCGGCGTTGATCACAAACAGGTCAATGGCCCCGCCCGGCGCGATCTCGGCCGAGTACAGCAACTGCTGGCCGTCCGGGCTCCAGGCCAGGAAGGTGCTGCCCGGGAACGGCCCTAGCCGCCCCAATTGCCAGGCCGGGGACCATTTATCGGTCGCGTCGGTGGTCACCTGCCGGACGTCCGTGCCATCCGGCCGCATGGTGTAAACCTGGAAGTGCTGGCCGTCGCGGTTGCTGATGAAGGCGATCCGGCCGCCGCCGCCGACCGGGGGCAGCGTGGCCGTCGGCGGCGCCAGGGTTTCGGTGGGCGGCGCGGGCGTCGCGGTGGCGGCCGGCGGCAGCGTCTCGGTCGGGGCCGGCGTGGCCGAGGCCGGCACGGGTGTGGCGCTGGGCGCCGCCGTCGCGGCCGCTTGCGCTCCGCCCAGCGGAGTGGCGGCCGCCGCCGCGAGGGTGGCGGTTGCCGGCGGCGCGGTGGGCGAGACAGTCGGCGCGGGCGGCTGGCTGAATACGGCAAACCCCAAGCCCGCGGCGGCGAGGGCCAAGATCAACCCGCCGCCGATGACGGCCGGCTTGACCCAGTCCGCCGGGGCGGGCGGGGCGGCGGGCTCCGGGGCCGCGCCTTTCACGGTGGGGCCGGCCGCCACCTGGGTGTGAGCCGCCGCGGTGGGCGCGCCCACGGCGGGCGCGCCGCCGGCCAGCACCGTGGCCGCGGCGGAGACCGGGCGCGTGGGCTGGGTGATGGGCGCCTGGCCGAGCATGACGGCCTTGAATTTGGCCACGTCCTCAAAGCGCTGGTCGGGCTTCAATTCCAGCGCGCGGGTGAGCGCGGCGGCCAGCGCCGGCGTGAGGTCCGGCCGCATTTGCTCCGGCGGTATGAAGGGCGTATTGCCAAGCAGGCGCTCCATGCTGTCCGGCGGGGTGTGGCCGGTGAGCAGGTTGTAGAGCGTGGCCGCCAAAGCGTACTGGTCGGTGCGCGGATCGGTGCGGCCCAAGCCATATTGTTCCGGCGGCGCGTAGCCGGGCGTAAACGCGGCCGCGCCGGTGGTGGTCTTCTGGCCGGAGCCCGCGGACTTGGCGATGCCAAAATCCACCAGCATGGCGGTGCCGGCGGCGTCGAGCTTGATGTTGCCGGGCTTAATATCGCGGTGGACGACGGGCGGGTTCAGCGCGTGGAGATAGATCAGGGCGTCGCAGATCTGCGCGCCCCAGCGCAGGGCCTCGGCCTCCGAGAGCAGGCCGCCGCGATTGAGGCGCTCCTTCAGGTCTTCGCCCTCCACGTAATCCATCACCAAGTACTGCTGGCTGCCCAGCACAAAGTGGTCGGTGACGCGCGGCAGGTGGGCGTGGCGCAGGGACGCTAACAGCGTGGCTTCGCGTTTGAACTGGCGCTCGGACTCGGGCGAGACGTTGAGGTTCTCTTTGACGGCGACCGGCACACCCAGCGTCTCATCCACGGCCAGATAGACCGCGCCCATCCCGCCCTGGCCCAGGATGCGCTCAATCCGATAGCGGTTGTTTAACAGAGTTCCGGTTGAAAGAGGCATGCGGCGATTCTAGGCGGGCGGGAAGTTTTTGTCTAACCGCGGCCCCGCGGCGCGGTTAAAGTCCAGCCCTAATCCGCGCCGGCGCCGGCCGCGCGCTGGCCGGACTCGGCGATGGCGCGCGGCACATCCACGCGCAGGGCCAGCAGGAGCGAGCCCACCACAAAGAAGAAGATCAGCGACAGGATGGCCGGCCGCAGGCTGCCCAGCCACTGGTTCATCAGGCCGAAGACCAGCGGCCCCACCCAGGAGGTGCCGCGCTCGCTGATTTCATAGATCGAGAAGAACTCGGCTTCTTTGCCGGGCGGGATCATCTGCGCGAACAGGCTGCGGCTGATGGCCTGGCTGCCGCCCATCACCAGCGCGATGCACGCGCCCAGCACCCAGAACTGCGTCACGCGGCTCTCGCCCTGCAGGCCGAAGTAGGCGAAGATGACGACGCCGGACCAGATGGCCAGGCTGATCAGCAGGGCGTTTTTGGCGCCCACCCAGCCGGCCAGCCGGCCCCAGAACAGCGCCCCGAAGAAGGCCACGAACTGGATCATCAGAATGATCATCGTCAGCGTGCCGGTCTCGATTGCCAGACCGCCCTGGACCAGCGGCGCGGCCGCGAAGGTGGCGGAGACGGCGATGACGGTCTGGATGCCGTCGTTGTAGATCAAGTAAGCGATCAGATAGCGGATGGTGTGCGGGTATTTGTGGGCCTCGCGGAAGGTCTGCGCCAGCTGCTTGAACCCCACGCTGACATAGTTCTCGCCGGCCGGCAGCGGGCGGGCGGCGTGGCGCGGGCGCAGGGTGGCCCAGGTCCAGAAGGCCCAGCCCAGCCACCACACGCCGGCGGACGCCAGGTTGATCCGCACGGCCAGACCGGTGGGGACGCCCAGCGTGTCCCGCAATTGATAGAAGACCAGGTTGAGCAGCAGCAGCAGGCCGCCGCCCATGTAGCCCATCGCCCAGCCAAAGGAGGAGGTCCGGTCGCGCTGCGTCTCGCTGGCGATATCGGGCAGGTAGGCGTTGTAAAAGACCATCGCCGCGCCGAAGGCCAGGTTCGCCAGCATAAACAGCACCCCGCCCAGCCACCACAGGTCGCCGGCGACGAAGAACATGGCCAGGGTACACGCCGCGCCCACGGTGGCGAACACCTGCATCATCTGTTTACGCAGGTGCGAGTAATCGGCGATGGCGCCCAGGATGGGCAGGAAGAGCACTTGCAGGCCGACGGAGAAGGACACGCAGTAGGGCAGGAACGAGTCCGGCGCCACCGGCAGGCCAAAGAACGACACGGTGGTGGTGCCGGCGGCCGCGGCCGCGTCCCGCGCCAGGCTGGCCACATACGGCCCCAGAAAGACGGTGCCGACGGTGGTGCTGAAGGCGCTGTTGGCCCAATCGTACATGGCCCAGCCCAGGGTCTCACGCTTGTCGTTGACCATTGCCGACGCGGCCATAGGTTGTCTTCTCCTGGAGGCGGATGGGGATAGCAGGAATGATACCCGGCGCCCTGAAATACGCAACTAGCGCGGGCTCAAAATCCCTTAACCCGCGCCGGGCGCGGCCAGTTTGCCGGCCAAACGCTCCAGCCGGCGCGCAATGGCGGTCTGGGCTTCGGCCTGCCGCCAGCCGGCCGGCAGACCCTTGATCAACTTTTCGGCCCGGCGCGCCCAGGCCAGCGCCTGCGGCAGATCGCCGGCCTTCCATTCGTAATACTTGGAGAGCTCGACGCACGGCAGCGCGTCATCCACGGTGAAGGACGCCAGCTGCTCCCACAACGGCACCGCCTCCGCGCGGCGGTTCAGGCGTTTGAGCAGCGCCGCCAGACGCAGCAGCGCGGTCTGCCGATCTTCTAAAGTCAGCGGGCCGGCGAGAGCCTGCCGGTAAGCGGCCTCGGCTTCCGCCGGACGCTCTGCGCGGTCGTGCCAGTGGGCCAGACGCAGCACCTCGGCCGGATCCCGGCCGCCGGCGGCCAGGGCGGGGACGGCGGCCGGCGGGTCCGCCACCTCGGTGGCGAAGACCTCCAGCAGGTGCGCGGCCAAGGTCACCATGGAGAGGATATCCATGGCGTTGTGGTAGATCACGCGCCGCATGTCGCCGGTCTCGCCGGTGCGGACGTAGTGCTGGTACATGGCGGGGATCAGTTCACCGGGCACATCGTCGGCGGTGCGCGGCACGCCCAATACGTGGCGCTCCAGCGAACTCAACGCGCACGAGGCCAGCCGGCCCCGGTACAGCCAGCGCGCCGGCGTCAGCAGATCCAGATGCGGCCGGGCGCGGAGCGGGCTGCTCTGCTGGTTCAGCTTCAGCCGCGCCTCCAGCAGCGGCAGATCGAAGGCGCGCCCGTTGAAGGTCACCCAGCCGGCGCGCGGCGCCAAATCGGCCAGCACAGCCGTCAGCAGGGCCGGCTCCTCGTGCGGGCCGCGCATGAAATACTGGCGCAGGACAAAAGCCTCGGCCTCAAAGACGCCCACCCCCACCAGAAACGCGAAGGTGCCGACGCCGCCGGCCAGCCCGGTGGTCTCGGTATCCACAAAGGCCAGCCCGCGCACATCGGCGCGGGCGAAGGCCGGGGCGTGCGCCACGCGGGCCACCAACGCCGGCGGGTGTTCCAGCAGCGCGCCAAACGGCAGTTGGCCGTGGCGGTGTTCCAATGGATACCGGGCTTCGATGAGCTGCAGCGCGCCGCGCGGGGTCAGATGCTCCCCGCCGGGCAGGCCAGCGGCGGCGGGGTCGGCGGGGAGGGGGGCGGCCGGCGCCGGTTTGGGGGGCCGCAAACGCTGTAAACGGGCGCGGAAATCGGACTCAGCCATGCCGCGCTATTGTGCCATAGAAACCGCGCGGCGGCTCAACTTTCAGCGGCGAATAACGGGCAGATACAGACAGAGCGCCTGATAGGTGTTGGCGGTTCCGCCGGCCGCTTCCAGGTTGCCGGCCGTGTCCTGGCCGCGCACCGCCACCGGTCCGCACAAGCCGCCCAGGGGCAGCACGAATTGGCCGGCCGCCCCGGGCTGCAGCGCCGCCTGCTCCACCCACGTGTCCGCGCCTGCTTGCCGCCACAGCGCGGCGCCGGCCGGACCGCTCTGGGTATCGCTGAGCGCCCAGGTCAACGCCAGCGCCGGGCCGGCGGTCAGCGTGACCGTCAACGTGGTCTCCGGCGCCGTGATATCCGGCGCCTGCAAGCCGGTGACCAGGCTGGAATGGGTGCTGGTGAGAACGTCCACAGCGGTGTAATACTGCTGGATCAGTCCGCCCCAGTGGGTGGCGGCCACAAAGCTCAATTGCTGCGGTGTGTAGGTATCGCGCAGGCGCAGCGCGCGCGTCACCACCTCGCCCGGCGTCAGCGGCACGGTCTCCGTGAACGCCAGGTTGAATTCCAGGTCCTCGCCCAGCGGCAGGAAGATGGACAGCCCGTGCGCGCCATCCAGGCTCCAGGGCGTGGCCGGCCGCGCCCACGGCGCGCCGCTGCGATGCTGCTCGGCGACCACGGCCGCGGTCACGGCGCTCACCACGGCGTCCGCCGCCGTCCGCACCGCCAGCGGCTGGCCGGCCTCCGCCGCCAGGCGCGCGGCGAAATCGGATAAATCCACAAAGCCGTCGCTCTCCGGCTCGATCACCAGATCGCCGTCGTAGTCAATTTTCTGCGCCTGGGCGTAGAGCGCGCGCAGCGCCTGGGCCGGCCCCGGTCCACTGAGGGTGGGGCTGAGCGCGGCCGTGAGCTGCCCCACCGCGCCGGCCAGCGCCGGCATCTGCGCCAAATCCACCGCCGCGATGGTGAATGGATGCTCGCTGGGCGGCGTGGCGGCGGCGTAGGCGCTGACCAGCAGGCCGGCCAGATCGCGCGGGGCGGCGGCCGGCGGCAGACCCTGGACCACGCGCACATAGCGGTTCTCCGGCCCTACCGGCGCCCACCCGAGGTTCTGAGACGCCACAAAATAATCGGCGTAGTCTTTGACCTGATACGCCACTTCCGCCAGGCCCATCAAGCACACATCCAAAAAGAGCACGTCCACGGGCTGCGCGCCGGCGCCGGTGGCGTCCGCGAGCGCCTGCTGCAATTCGCCAATGGTCATGTGGTCATAGCCGCTGGTGAAATCCCAGCTCAGCCCGCTGGCGCCGGCCATCCATTTGATCCGGTGGCCGAGCGTGTTGGTGATGGCCTCGCCCTCGGCCGGCGCCCAGCCGCCGCCATGATCCACGATCGAGAGCAGGGTATAGCGGGCGGGGTAGGCGGCCCGCCCCCAGTTCACAAAATCGGCCAGGGTCTGGCCGGCGCCCAGGTTCAGTTCGCCCGGCAGCGCGCCGCTGGCGCCCATAGACAGCGTGAGCGGCGCCAAGGTCCCGGCGTTGAGATCGAACAACTGCGTGCCGGAGTACACGGCCGAGTCCGTGTAGCCGTCGATCAGCGCCAACACGTTGGCGCGCGGGCTGGGGCCGGCGGCGGCCAGATGGGCCAGCGTATCCCGCAAAGCTTCTTCCAGGTCGTTATCGCCGTTCAGGTAGAGCAGGAAGGTCCAGGCGGTATGGACGGCCGGCGCCGCGGGCGAGGTGTTGCCGAAGGTGTCGGTGTAGAGCGCGGTGAGGTTGGGGCCGGGCAGGCCGGCCGGCGCCGTGAACGTGAACGTGAACGTGCCGCCGGCATCCGCGAAGACCGCGCCGGCGTAGCGCGCGGCCTCGTCCG
>JAGOBN010000123.1 GCA_017999235.1 Anaerolineales bacterium
GCAGAAACCAGGGGCGCGTGAGGCGCACCAGCGCGGCGAGTTTGTCCGTCATGGCGGGTCAGCGGGCCAGGGCGCGCCGCAGCTCCTCGGCGTGCGCCAGCCGATGGGCGGTGATGCGCTGGAAGAACTGCTCGATGGTGAGCGTGTCGCCGCGCGCGTGGCGGCCGGTTTTATCCAGGTCCGCCTCGGCCGTCTGCTCCAGGCGCTCCAGCATGTGGGCGTGGGCGGCCTCGATTTCGGCCAGGAGCTCGGCCACGTTTTTGTCGGCGCGCTTCTTTACCGAGCCGCGGTTGTAGCGGTTGAGGTCGAAATCGGCGGGGACGGCCAGGTCGCCGGCCAGCACGCGCGTGAGCGCGACCAGTTGGCCGGCCTCGGAGATGGCCAGATGCGCCAGCACATCCCGGGCCAGCCATTGCGCGCCCTCGTCGGAGGGCGCCGGCGCCGTCCACTGCTCGGGCGGGATGGCGCGCAGGATCGCCAGGCTGGCGGCGTGTTCGGCCGCGATCTGTTGGCGCAGCAGCGATTTGCGATCGGTCATGGATCAGCCTCGTCAGAGTGCCGGCGCCTATACAGCGCCGGCCAGCGGCGCGCCGGTTTCGATGGCCTTGCGCGCGTCGCGCTCGTGCAGCATGGTGTGGCGGTAGAGCAGTTTGAGCATCGCGTCCACGGACGTGATCCCCAGAAACGGGTGCCGGCCCTGGCGGTCTAGATCGGCTTCGGCCACGGACGCCACTAACGCCAGGGTGGCGGCGCGGGCGGCTTCAAAATCCCGCACCCGGTCTTCCACGGGCGGGGCGGGGCGGGCGGCGGTTTCGGCCGCGTTGAAGGCGTCGATGTCGAAACCTTCCGGCGCGCCCGGGCCGCCGGCCAGGATGTCGGCCACCAGGCGCGCGATGTTGCGTTCGGCGCTGGCGATATGCGTGATCAAATCCTGGGCGCGCCAGCCCGGGCCGGCGGTGTAGACGGTCTGCGCCAGCTCCGCCGGCGTCAGCGCGCGGAAATAGGCGGCCGTTTTCCGGCCTTCGTCGGCCAGGCGGGTGAGGATCAACTCTTTGCGGGAGGGCATGCCGGCTCCGGGTCAGCGAAAGCGATCGCCGCCGTCCACCACCAGCGTCTCGCCGGTGACGTAATCGTTCTCGATTAAGAAACGAACCGCGCGAGCGACATCATAGCCCGAACCGGAGCGTTTGAGAAGAGTTTTACGCGCCAACTGCTCCCACGCGGCCGGGTCGGTCGCGGCCGGTCGTTCCACCGGGCCGGGGGCCACGGCGTTGACGCGCAGGCGCGGCGCCCAGGCTTTGGCCAGCACCGGGGTGAGCGCGGCCAGGCCGGCTTTGCTGACGGTGTGGGCCGGATAGCCGGCCCAGGGCCGGAAGGCGCTGCCATCCACGATGTTGACAATGACGCCGGCTTCGGCGGGGTCAGGCTTGGCCAGCATTAAGCGCGCGGCGTGCTGGGCGCACAAGAAGGGCGCGGTCAGATTGAGGTCGAGCGCGCGCTGCCAGGCGGCGCGCGGCAGGGTCAGGGCGTCGCCGGCCTCCATCACCGAGGCCGAGTTAACCAGCCCGTCCAGCGTCCCAAACTCAGCCGCGATCTGCGCGAACAGGGCCGCGATCTGCTCCGGCTGGGCCAGATCAGCTGGCTGGGCCAGGGCGCGGCCCCCGCCGGCCCGCACGGCGGCGGCGGTTTCCGCGGCGGCGTCAGCGGCGGTGTGGTAGTGGATGACGAGGTGCGCGCCGGCCTGGGCCAGCTCCAGCGCGATGGCCCGGCCGACCCGGTGGGCGGCGCCCGTGACCAGGATGACGCGGCCGGCCAATTGCATGGCGCGAACCGCCTACTGCTGGACGATGACGGGCGTGCCGATGCTGGCCCAGTTGAAGGCCCACTCCGCCTCGGGGGTGGGCATGTTGACACACCCGTGGCTCATCGGCGTGCCGAAGTTGTTGTGCCAGTAGGTGCCGTGCAGGCCGTAGCCTTTATAGAAATACTGCGTGTACGGCACATTGGCCAGATCATAGCCGGGGCCGACCATGCGGGTCGAGGCGTAGCGCGCGTAGATGGAATAAGTTCCGAGCACGGTCGGAGTGGGCCAGCGCCCCGTGGAGACCAGCGTGGAGCGCACCAGCTGCTGGCCTTCAAACGCATACACCATCTGATCCGAGAGATCCACCAGGAAATAGCGGCCGTTCATTCCGTTCACCGGCCCCTGGCTGGGGAGCGGCGCGGGGGCCGCGGACACGGCGCCGGCCGGCGGGATGGTGAGCTGCTGGCCGGTGAAGATCTGCTCGCTGGGCAGATTGTTGGCGGACATGAGGGTGGTCCAGCGCAGGTTGTACTTCAGGCCGATGGTGAAGAGCGTCTCGCCGGCCTGGACCGTATGGGTGCGCGCGCCCGTTTCTGGCGCGGGCGCTGCCTCGATGGGCGCGGCTTCCGTGGGCGCGGGGTCGGCCGGCGCGGGGGTGGGCGCCGGCTCGGTGGGGGCCGGCGTGGGCGCGGCGGTTTCAGGCGCATTGCCGAGCGGAACCCGCAGGCGCTGGCCGGCGTAGACGCGGTCGCCGGCCAGGGCATTGGCCACCTGGATCTTGGTCCAGGGCAGGTTGTACTTTAAGCCGATGAGGAAGAGGGTTTCGCCCGGCTGGACGGTGTGGTAGACGGGTTCGGCGGCGGCGGCCGGCGCGGGCGCGGGTGTGGCCGCGGGTGCGGGCGCCGCGCCGGGAATGATGAGCGTCTGGCCGGCATAGATGTAGATGTTGCTCAGGCCGTTGGCGCGCATCAGCTCATCCACCGTCAGCCCGTAGCGCAGACCGATGCGGAACAGATTGTCACCCGGCTGGACGACGTGCGTGCCGCCGGTTTGAGCCTGGGCCGGCGCGGCGGCCAGCCACAGGGCGGCCAGGGCAAGGGCGGTGGCGAGGGCAAGGCGGCGCAGACTGGACATTACAAGCTCCTAAACGATAACGATTGCACCAGTTGTACCGTGACTGCAAGAAACATGCAAAACGCGGCGGCCTCAGGCTGCTTGGCTGCCCAAAGTTTCAGGGCGGCGCCTTCCGATACCGCCTCAGCCGGCCGGCCGCTCGACCGGGAGAAGCGTCTGCTCCGTGGGAACCCCGTCCGCGTCCCAGCCGCGCAGCGCGTAGTAACGCGGCAGCATCCGGTCCATATCCGGCAGGACGCCGGCCGCCGTCCCGGTGGGGCGCGGCTCATGGGTCAGCCGGCGCGGCAGCACATCGTCTGGGCGGCGGATGCCCAAGGCGACGTTAATCAGGCGCTTGTAGTTGAAGATCCGGGCGCCGGTGTCCAGCAGGTCGGCGGCCGTCCACTGCCAGCCCAGGGCCTGGTTGAAGAGTTCGGCGGTCTGGGCCGGCGTGAACGAACCCTTGGTGATGAATTTGCACAGCCCGCCCGGGTTGTACACGCTCATGTAATCCTGGAAGGCGATGGCGGTCTCCGCGCCGATCGCGGAGTCAAAGCGCTTGTGCTCCACCCAGCCCTGCGGGTCGCCGGCCTGCCAGCCCGGCCATTCCAGGCCGACGCCGCGCCAATAGGAGATAGCCTCCAGATGGCAGGCGCCGCGGTTGGCGGTGGCGTAGTTGGCGGCCATGCTCACAAAGCCGCGCGGGTCGTGATACGGCAGTTCCATGCCCTTCACGTGGATGGCGAAAGCCTCCGCGCCGCCGCCGATGCGCCGGGCCGCGAAGCGCACGCCCTCGGCCAGCAGGTCGCCCACGTATTCGCGGCGCGCGATCTGGCGGATCATGGCCAGGATAGCGGCCGCGTCGCCCCACTTGAGCTCAATCCCGCCGGTATCGGCGGCGGTGAGCAGGCCCTTCTCGTAGCACTCAAAGGCAAAGGCCAGCACGCCGGAGGTGGAGATGGTGTCCAGCGTGTAGCGGTTGCACAGGTCATTCATGGCCGTGATGGCGTTCAG
Organism: Anaerolineales bacterium; assembly: GCA_017999235.1. Next base: position 3,932 of record JAGOBN010000123.1, read on the forward strand.
ATCGTCGCATTGCAGGTTGGACCCGAAGCCGCACAGCGTTTCATATTCCGGCCCCTCGCCCGCGACGCCGGCGTAGGGGCCGTCTTTAATCTGCACCGCCTTGCCGCACCCGATGGGGCAGGCATGGCAGAAGGTGTGCTTGGCGAAGATGGTCTCGGCGATGGCTTTGCCGGAGGTCTTGATGGTGCCGTCCAGCCAGTTGCCGCCGCGCCAGTTGAGGATGGCGTTATCGCCAAACTTGTCGGTGGTGGGATGGCCGCCGGCGGTCCCCACCAGGTGCAGGGCCTCGGCCGGCCCGTGGCTCATGATGTAGCGGTTGGATTCTTTGACCGCGGCATGGAAGCCTTTGGGATCGGCATACTCCGGCTTGGTCTGGCCGCGCACCACGATGGCCTTCAAGTTCTTGGACCCCAGCAGCGCGCCCATGCCGCCGCGGGCCGCCATGCGGGTGTGCGGCTGGCCGCCGGTGGCCACGCCGGCCAGCTTCACCAGATTTTCGCCGGCCTGGCCGATGGACGCGCAGCGCGCCTTGGGGTCGGTTTCGGCCAGCAGCGCGGCGTGCGTTTCAAACTGGTCCAGCCCCCAGACGTGGCCGGCGTCGCGGAACTCAACCAGCGGCGTCCCTTCGCCGCCATCGCCGTTGATCCAGAGGTAGGTGGGGCGAAGGCTCCGCCCGGTGATGATGATCCCGTCCCAGCCCGCGAAGCGCAGTTCCGCGCCCCAATGGCCGCCCAGGTTGGCCTCGTTCCAGATGCCGGTGAGCGGCGAGCGCCCGCACCAGGACGACCGGCAGCCCGTGGGCGCGAAGGTGCCGGAGAGCAGGCCGTTCATCACGATCAGCGGGTTGCGCGGGTCGAAGACATCCAGTTGGGGGTCCAGCAGCGGACGGAATTCCTCATAGTAAATCTTGGCCGCCAGCCCGGAGCCGAGCAGGAACGCTTCCACTTCCGCCGCGCGGACGAGGCGGACGGACGTTTGGCGCGTCGTGAGATCAATCTTCAGGATTTTTCCCGCGTAGACGTGAGGCATGGCTCTGTTTTCCTTGGTGGACGGCAGTGTTCGGTGAGTTTAGCATCCCGCGCGGCGGCGGGCAACCCAGGGCGGCGGGTCAGGGCGGAATCCGCCAGTAGCCGCTGGGCGGCAGGGCCGGCAGCCACGGCGCGTAGACGCAGCCCCGGCTCCAGGGCGGGGTGGGGATGATCGAACTCATGACCTGGGGGATGATCCAGGAAACGTTGACCTGCAAGCGCGGCGTGCTGGTGACGTTGACGCAGGCCAGCACCGTGTAGCCGATGGGCAGCGGCCCGCCGATTTGCGGCGCGAATTGCAGGGCGCCCAGGCTGAGGCTGGCGCACAAGCAGCCCGCCAGGAGGCCGGCCGCCAGGCCCGTGATCAGCCACTGTCGGCCGCGCATGTTACGGGGGGCCGGCCGGGGCCAGGCCCAGCATGGCCAGCAGGGTGCGGTCGAGGTCGCCGCTGCGCTGGGGCGTGTAGGCGGGCTCGGCGCTCAGGCCGCGTTCTTTCAGCGCCTGCCAGAGCCGCGCGCGTTCGTCCGCGGGGATGACGAGATCGCTCAGCTCAGCCGCGGTGAGCAAATGTTCACCGGTGGTGTAGAGAAAGGTGAGCCGGCGCCAGCGGCCGGCGGGGATGGGGCGCGGCAAACGCGCCACCGGACCCAATTGCAGCTTGTAATAGGGCTCCTGGGCGCGGGGGTGGTCCGGCTGCGAGCGCAGCAGGTCGCCCCGGGTGGTCAGCTCGTGGCCGCGCACCGGGGCCAGGTAGTTGATCGACCACTTCTCCGCCCCAAACTGGGCGGTCTGGTAAAACGCCAGCCAATCCACGGCCAACACCTTGGGCGCGGTCCGGGCCGGCAGACGGTACCAGCCCAGCACGCGCGCCATTTCCAAATCCCGCGGCGCCTTAATCACCGCCACTAACACCAAATCCGTTGGCTCCAGCATGGTGATCCCCCTGATTAAAGCAGGCGGCCCAGAGCCAGGGCGTGATCCCCGCCGGCTGTGGGCCGCCCTGGCTAACCGCCTAGCTTACCGCGCGGCGCGGATGCGCTTATCCATCTCCGGCACCAGCGCCTGATGCTGCTGCCACCACGCCGGATCGCGCTGGGCGTCCAGCTCTTGCACGGTCTTGCCCTGCTGTTCCACCCAGGTGTAATACTTGAGGTTGTGCCACAGCTGGCGCTGGTCGGGCGTGCCGTCCTTGATCCAGTCGGTCTTCTGGCCGTGGAAGATGGCTTCCATGTAGGCCATGCCGCGCGCCTCGTCAATGGGGCCGTAGCACGCGCGCATGCTGTCCATCACCGAGTGGTAGCGGTCAATCGCGTCGGTGCAGATGGTGACGATCACATCCGGCTTGCCGAACTGATAGTGCTTGGCGCTCTTGATGGCGCCCAGGACGTTGCACACGCCCGAGATGCCAAAGATCGACGCCAGCGCCTGGACCTTGGCCTCCGGGATGCCGTAGCGCCCGGTCAGCACCCGCCAGCCGCTCTCTTCGGTCAGCAGCTGCAGGCCCTGTTTGCATTCGATATCGTCCAGGCACATGATGGCGTCCATGTTCAGGACGTTGTGGATCCAGGTGACGTGCTTGTCGCCGATGCCCTGGATGTCGTGGCCGCCGTAGCCGTTGTTGTAGAGCGTCGGGCATTGGGTGGGCTCCAGGCCGACGACGCGGCAGTCCGGGAAGACCTGCTTGAGCCGGTCGCCGGCCGCGATGGTGCCGGCGCTGCCCATGGCCGAGCAATAGGCCGCGATGCGCCCATTGCCGATGCCCTGCGCCTGCAATTCCGCCGCCAGCTCGGCGATGGTATTGCCGGTGACATGGTAGTGGAAGCGGTAATTGCCCATCTCCGCGAACTGGTTGAGGATGACCGTATTAGGCTCACGCTCCAGTTCGTGGGTCTTGTCGTAGATTTCCTTGACGTTGGACTCGACGCCCGGCGTCTTGATGACGCGCCCGCCGTAAGATGCGATGCGCTCGAAGCGTTCGCGGCTCATGCCCTCCGGCAGCACCACCACGGATTTGGCGCCGACGCGCCCGCCCACCCAGGCGCCGCCGATGCCGTAATTGCCGGTGCTGGGCCAGACCACGGTGTGCTGGTTGACATCCACGCGCCCGAAGAGCAGGGCTTCGGCCAGGCAGGAATAAGCCGCGCCGACCTTGTGCGCGCCGGTCGGAAAATCGCGCCCGAAGAGCACCACGATCGGGGCGCTGACGCCGGTGAGCTCGGGCGGCAGCACCTCATACTTGATGCGGTTGTCGGCGCCGCGCCAGGTGATGTTGTAGAGATTGATCGGGTCCAGGGGCGCCGCCGTCAGGGCCGCGACGGCGCGGGCGCGGACGGCCGGGTCGATGGACTGCGGATGGAGCATTTCTTCGAAGGTGGGACCGAGGATGGCGTGGGACATAGGTGTTTGGGTGGGAGATGATGGGTGACTAAGTGGTTGGGTGATTAAGGGATGGGGTGATTAGATTTCGCTGATGGCGACGCGGCGTTTTTCGCGGGCGGCCAGGCGGATGGCATCAATCAAGCGCGTGATCTGGACGCCGTCGGCGAAGGTGGGCAGTTCCGGCGCGATGTGATGGTCGGTGATGGCGTCGGCGAGCTGTTCGAGAAAAATGCCAAACGCGCCGACCAGGCCGCTGTGGCCGCGCGTCTCTTCCAGATAATTAACCGGCGGGAACAAGGTCTCGGGTTCGTCCGCGCCCATCCGCAGCAGGGCGGCGTCATCGCCAAAGCCGTTGATGATCAGCGAGCCGTCCGTGCCATGCAGTTCCATGGCGGTGCGGGGCAGGGCGGTGACGCCGCTGTGCCGGAACAAGCCGAGCGCGCCGCTCTCAAAATGCAGCGTGGCCTGGCCGGTATCGTCGGCGGGGTGTTTGATGCCGGCCGGCAGGCTGACGCTGGTCAACGTGGCCAGGGCGCCGTCCACCTCGCGCACCGGCCCCAGCCAGCGCATGGCCAGATCCAGCGCGTGGGCGGTGTAACCGGCCAGGACCCCGCCGGCCCCGTCGGCATCCCAGATCCAGCGCAGGTCGTCATCCGGCACCTGCAGAAAATTGGAAAAGAAATCGAACGTCATCAGGCGCGGCCGGCCGATGGCATTTTGACGCAGCAGGTCGGTGACATGCCGCAGCAGCGGCGTGTAGCGCAGCACAAAGGCCGCGGCGCCCACTTTCTTGACGCGCTCGGCGGATTCGGCCACCACCCGGGCATCGGCCGTGGACGGCATGAAGGCCACTTCCGTCAGCACATGCCGGCGGTTGGCCAGGGCCATGACGGCGTAGCCGGAGTGGGTGGCCGGCGGGGTGGCAATGCTCACCAGGTCGAGGTCGGAATGGATCAGGTGGCGGGCGTCGGTGTAGAAGTGCGGGATGCCGCTCTCCTTGGCGAACGCCTCCGCCCGGCCGGCCGCGCGCGAGGCCACGGCCACGACTTGATAGCGCGGGTTCGCTTTGAACGCCGGCACGTGCACTTGCGCGCCGTAGTCCAGACCAATCACACCGACGCGGATCGCCACACCGTTGCTCCCGTTGCCTTAGTCGCCGGCCAGCAAGACCAGCGCGCGGAAGGCCCGCACCGCCTCCACCGGGTCGGCGGCCGTGTATTCAATCCGGGTTCCGGACCCGCGCACTGTTCCCGGCATGAGAAAGGCGCGGTCCACGTGCTGAGGATACGCGAACTCCACCGCCAGCCGCACCGGCGCCGCCACGGCGAAGGGGCGCGGGGGCGGGCCGGCCTTCAGGCGGCTGACGCCGCGCGCCGCCGCCTCGCAGATCTTCTCGCGCGCATCCCCGAGCGGCAGACACTCGGCCGCAAACCGGCCGGTTCCCAGTTTGACCACCGCCACCTCGAGCGCGTCCGGGCCGAGCAGGGTCTGGGCCTCCAGACAGGCGGTTTGATCGCCGCTCAGGGCGATGACGGGCGTCTGAAAGTGGCCGGCCACAGCCGCATTTAGGCCGATCTCCCCCACTTTGAGGTCGTTCAGCCAGACGCCGGCCACTTTGTCCGACCAGGTGTGGCACAGCACGCCCTTCTTGGCGCCGGCCATGGCATGGTAGCCGACCAGGATCAGGGCGTCGT
>JAGOBN010000124.1 GCA_017999235.1 Anaerolineales bacterium
GGTATTGCCAGTGCAGTTCGTTGAGCTGGCGCAGATGCAGATGGTCGTGCGCCACCCAGGCGGCCAGCAGGTCGCCGGCGGTGACGTGGCCGCCGGCCGGGTGCGCTTTGGCCGAGGCCCAGTTGGCGGCCTCCAAACTTTTCAGCCATTGCAGGGAGTTCAGGCGTTCTTCGATGAAGGCGTCCACGGCGGCGCGGAGCGGCCGCTGGTTGTAGCCGCGCGCCGTGACCCAGCCCTGCGGATCAATGGCCGGCCAATCGGCCTCCGGGCGGTGCAGGGTGAAGTCCACCCGCTGGCGGAAGTCCTCGCGCTCTTCGTCGTACAAGTGGCCGAGCACTTCCAGGATCGACCAGGCCGCGGGCGTTGGTTTCCAGCGTGCTTGGGCGTCCGAAGCGGAACGAGCCAGGGCCGCCAGGGCCTCGGCGTTGGCGGTCAAACGGTTGAGGGCGAAAGGCAGGTCCATGCGGTTGCGTCCTGAGGCCACGAATTGCACGAATTAGCATGAAGAGTCCCAAAATCTTTCGTGTCCTTCGTGTCCTTCGTGTCCTTCGTGTCTTTCGTGGCTGAATTCATTAGTACCGGCCGCGGGCGGTGACGGATTCGGGATCGCGCAGGTCGGCGGTGGCCGCGCTCTGAATGTTGACGGCGCAGGCTTTGAACTCCGGGATCTTGGCGTGCGGGTCCAGCGTGTCAATCGTCAGCAGGTTGACGGCCGCTTCCACAAAGTGCATGGGGATAAAGACCACGCCGGGGCTGGTCTTGGGGCTGACAAAAAGCCGCAGCACCACTTGGCCGCGCCGCGACGCGACCCGCACCACGTCGCCGGTTTTGAACCCCAGCCGCGCCGCATCCAGCTCGTGGACGTCGATGCGCGCCTCGGGATAAAGGTCGTCTAACTGCGAGTGGCGCGTCATCGTCCCGCCATGCCAGTGTTCCAGCAGCCGGCCCGTGGTAAGGATAAACGGGTACTCGTCATCGGGCATCTCGGCCGCGGGGATATGCTCCAGCGGGAAGAAGCGCCCGCGCCCGCTGGGAAAGCTCTCGGCAAACAGGAACGGGGTGCCGGGGTGGTTCTCGTCCGGCACCGGGTATTGCAGCCCCACCTGGTCGATGCGCGCGTAGGTGACGCCTTTGAGCATGGTGGCCACGTCCGCCATCTCGCGGAAGACCGCCTCGGGCGTGGCGTACTGCCAGCCGGCGGACGCGGGCCGGCCCAGACGCTGTTCAATCCGCAGCGCCAGGTCACACAAGATCTCCCGGTCCGGGCGCGCCTGGCCGCGCGGCTCCAGCGCTTTGCGCACGCGCTGGACGCGCCGGTCGGTGTTGGTGAAGGTGCCGTCCTTCTCGGCCCAGGCCGCGGCCGGCAGGATGACATCGGCGTAAGCGCCGGATTCGTTGATGAAGACGTCCTGGGCCACCAAAAATTCCAGCTGCTCCAGGTGGTGGCGCGTGACGTTCAAGTTAGGCTCGGTCATCATCGGGTTCTCGCCCATGATGTACAGCGCGCGGATCCCGCCGGGCTTGGCGTGGGACAGGATCTCGGTGGTGGTCAGCCCGCGCTGGCGGCTGAGCCCGCCCGGCTCCACATTCCAGGCTTGCTCCCACTGGCGGGCGTTTTCTTCTTTGTCCACTTCCATGTAGCCGGGATAATGGAAGGGCATGGCGCCGGCGTCGGACGCGCCCTGGACGTTGTTCTGGCCGCGCAGGGGGTTGAGGCCCGTCCCCTCCCGGCCGATGTGGCCGGTGAGCAGCGCCAGATGGATCAGGCCCAGCGCGCTGGCGGTGCCGGTGGAGAGCTGGGAGATGCCCATGCCCCAGTAGATGGCGCCGTTTTTGGCGGTGGCGTACATCCGCGCCGCTTCGATGATCAACTGGCGGTCCACGCCTGAGATGGCCTCGGCGTATTCCGGGGTGAACGTCTCCAGCGACTTCACGAATTCGGCGTAGCCCTCGGTCCGGGCGTCAATGAAAGCCTGGTTGACCAGCCCCTCCTTGACGATCACATGCGCCATGGCCGAGAAGACCACCACGTTAGTGCCGGGCTTGAGCGGCAGCCAGAGGGTGGCGAAATCACACAGTTCGATGCGGCGCGGATCGATGACGATCAGCCGGGCGCCGTGATCGCGCACGGCCGCCTTCATCTGCAGGGCGATGATGGGGTGATTCTCGCTGGTATTGGAGCCGGTGATGATGAAGACGTCGTTCTTGATCACCTCGGCGGCGGTGTTGCTCTGGGCGGAGGTGCCCAGGGATTTGAGCAGAGCGACCACGGAGCCGGCGTGGCACAGGCGCGTGCAGTGATCGACGTTGTTGGTGCGGAAGAGCGCCCGGTAGAGTTTTTGCGCGAGGTAGTTGTCCTCGTTGGTGGCCTTGGCGCAGCAATAGATGGCCATGGCGTGGGAGCCGTCGCGCCGATAGATCGCGGTCAGCCGGTCGGCCACGGTGTCCAGGGCTTCATCCCAGGAGGCCTCCCGCCACTCATCCAGTTCCACCGCCGGCCGGCGCTGGCCGGGCAGCTGCGGCGTCTTGCGGATCAGCGGCACGGTGACGCGCTGGGGGTTGTAGATGAAGTCGTAGCCGAAGCGGCCCTTGACGCACAAGTTGCCGTGGTTGACGGGCGACTCGAACGGCGAGGTGACCCGGTAGATGAAATCGTCCTTGAGATGCAGGTCCAGCGTGCAGCCCACGCCGCAGTACGGACAGGTTGTGCGCGTGACGCGCTCCGGGGTCGCCATATCGCCTCCTACCAGCGTGATCAAAACCGCTCTAGACCAGGGGTTAGCGCGCCACCAGCACTGGACACGGGGCGCGGCCGATGACCTTTTGCGCCTGGCTCCCGAAGAGCAGGCCCTGCAACGGCCCCTGGCCGCGCGTCCCCATGACGATCAAATCACAGCCGCGCACCTCGGCCACGCCCACAATCTCATCCGCCGGCGGGCCGAAGAGCAGTTCTTCGTGGACATCCAGGCCGGCGCCCAGCAGGCCGCGCGCCTCCAGCATCAGGCTCTGGCCGGCCAGGGTGCGGTCGGCGGCCAGCCGGCTGAAGTTGGGCTCGCCCAGATTGGCCGAGACCGGGTCCACGGCCACCACCACGCGCACCAGGGCCGGCGGCCGCTGCTCGCGCGCCAGCCGGCCGGCCATTTCCGCCGCCCGCCGCGCCGTCTCGGAACCATCGTAGGCCACCAGGATATGCTGGAACATGCGGTCTCCTTCAGACGCGCAGCGGAGCGCTACGCGGAAATCAGCCCGATCGCGGCCAGGGCCGCCGCAATGCCCAGGAGCTGCGGGCGGGTGAACCGTTCTTTAAGCACCACGCGCGCCAGCAGGACGGTGCTGGCTGGATACAGCGAGGACAGCACGGCGGCCACATCCAGCCGGCCGGCCTGCACGGCCAGGGCAAAGCAAGCGTTGCCGGCGGCGTCTAGAACACCGGACAGCGCCATCAGCGGCGTCTGCGCCAGGGCCGGGATCAAGCGCTGGCGGCCGACCAGGCTCACCGTCGCCAGCAACGTCACCGACGCCGCCCGCGAGGCCACCAGCGGCCAAAAGACGGCCCGCGGACCCACCTGGCCGATAAAGACGAAGAACAACCCGAACCCCAGCCCGGCCGCAACCGGCAGGCCCAGGTCGCGCCAGTGGAGCTGGGTCCGGCCCGGCGGCTGAGCCAACAGCCAGACCCCGGCCAGCGCCAGGAGGAACCCCGCCAGCATCAGCCTGCTGGGCCACCCCACGGTGACGATGGTGATGAGCACGGGCAGGGCCGCGGCCAACACAGCCGAGAGCGGCGCCACCACGCCCATCTGGCCGTTGGCCAACGCGCGGTAGAGCGCCAGCAGGCCAAGATTGCCGGCCAGCCCAGCCAGCGCCCCCCACATGAGATCGGTGGCCGTGGGCCAGACTTCGCCGAGGATGAGGGCCAGACCGGTGAGCAGCAGCAGCCCCACCACCTGGGATGTGATCACCACCACCGGGGCGCTGGCCCGCCGCGCCGCCAATCCGCCGCAGAAATCGCCGGCGCCCCAACTGGCCGCGGACAGCAGGCCGAAAACGGCCGCGGCGGTTAGATCTAATCCGGGCATCGGGCGCGGCTAGGGCGCGCGGCGCCGGCGCCGGCCGGAGCGCGTCTGGGCCATGATCTCGTCCGGCGTCTGGCCCAGCTCCAGCAGCCATTCCCGTTTGGGTTTGAGCGCGTTGGTGGGGCAGACGCCCACACACTGGCCGCAGAAGACGCAGGTGGTGGCCGGCATGGGCTTGTCGAAGAAGGTGCCGATCTGGGTTTCGTACCCGCGCCCGTCAAAAGTCAGCGCGAAGGTGTACTGGGCATCGTCAGCGCAGACCTGCACACAGCGCCAGCACAGGATGCACTTGGCGTAGTCGCGCACGTACATGGGATTGTCGTCGATCACCGGGCGTTCGCGGCGCTCGGCTTCGGGGAAGCGCGCGCGGTCCGCGCCGTAGTCCTGCAGCTGCGTTTGAATCTCCGGCGCCTGCGAAAGATCCACGGAGGCGTTGAGCATCTCCACAATGGTGCGCCGGCTGCGCTCCACCCGCTCGCTGCGGGTCTTGACCCGCATCCCCTCGGCGGCCGGCACCAGACAGGCCGGCTGTAGCAGGCGCGCGCCCTCCACTTCCACCACGCACATCCGGCACAGGCCGTTGGCCGTGCAGTGCTCGTGGTAGCAGATGGTGGGGATGGCCTGGCCGATCTCGGCCGCGGCTTTGAGCAGGGTGGTGCCGGCTGGGACGGTGACGGGCTGGCCGTCAATGGTCAGAGTCACATCAGCCATGCGGAACCTCGGGGGCGCCGGCCGCTCCGGCGGGGCGCAGGCGCAATGCCAGGGCATATACCTGGTCAAAGCTGAAGGGTTTGAGCAGGACAAAGTCCGCGTCATCGCGGAGCTTGTCCGCGATGTGGGCCTCCCCCGTGATCAGGATGACGGGCAGGCCGGCCAGGCGCGCGTCGGCGCGGATCTGGCGCAGGACCACCTCCCCCGACACGAGCGGCAGGTTGAGGTCCAGCACCACCAGCTGCGGGCGGGTGCGCGCCAGTTGGTCCAGAGCGTCGCGGCCATCCGGCGCGATCTCGGCCGTGAAGCCGGCCAGGCCCAGCGCTTCCGCCAGGAAGCCGGCGATGTTGGGTTCGTCTTCGACGATGAGCACAATCGGCTGGGTCATAGTCTCAGGCCGCGAACAGGGCGGGCCACAGGCGCGTGGCGCTCAAAACGGCGCTGGCCGCGGTCTGGCCCAGCCCGCACAGCGAGGCGTCGGTCATCGTCCAGCCCACGTCCTGCAGGCGGAGCAGATCTCCGGCCAGGGGCCGGCCGGCGGCCACGCGGTCCAGGATCTCGTGCTGGCGCTGGGTGCCGAGCTGGCATGGGAAGCACTTGCCGCAGCTCTCGTGGGCGAAGAAGCGGCCCACGCGCGCCAGCACCTGGCGCAGGTCGCGGGTGTGGTTGAAGACCATGATGGCGCCGGAGCCGAGCGGCAGGCCGGCGGCGCGCATGTCTTCAAACGAGAGCTTCACCTCCAGGTGGCGGGCATCCGCAAACGCGCCCGACGCGCCGCCAAACAGGATGGCGCCCAGCTCGCCGCCGATCACGCCGCCGGCCAGGTCGTCCAGCATGTGCCGAATGGTGACGCCGAACGGCACTTCATACAGGCCGGGCCGGACCACATCCCCGGAGACGCAGAACAGCTTGGGGCCGGTGGAGCGCTCGGTGCCGAACTGCTGGAAGGCGTTGGCGCCGTGGGTGAGGATGTACGGGATCTTGGCCAGGGTCTCGACGTTGTTGATGGCCGTCGGCTGGCCGAACAGGCCGTGGGTGGCCGGGAAGGGCGGCTTGATGCGCGGGAAGCCGCGCTTGCCCTCGATGGACTCAAACAGCGCGGTCTCTTCGCCGCAGATGTAGGCGCCGGCGCCCAGGCGGACCTCAAACTCCAAGTTGTATCCGGAGCCCAAAATGTTCTGCCCCAGATAACCGGCCCGCCGGCATTCCGCCAGGGCGGTCTGGACGCGCTCATAGGCGCGCGGGTATTCGCCGCGGATGTAGAAGTAGGCGCGCTCCGCGCCGATGGCGTAGGCGCCGATGATGGCGCCTTCAATGATGCGGCAGGGGTCGTTCTCGATCAGGACGCGGTCCTTGAATGTGCCGGGCTCGGATTCGTCGGCGTTGATGACGAAGTACTTCGGCCCGTTGGGCGCGCTGGCCGCGCCGTCCCATTTGACGCCGGTGGGGAAGGCCGCGCCGCCGCGGCCCACCAGGGTGGCCTGGTTGACAAAGGCCACCACCTCGGCCGGGGACATGCGCGGCGCGGCGGTGGCGCCCAGCACGCGGCGCAAGCCCTGCATGCCGCCCACGGCGTGGTACTCGGTCAGCGACATGCGGCGGTTGCGCCCGCACAGCGAGGTCACAATGCAAATGTCGCCGCCGATGTAGTCTTCCGGCGGTTCGCCGCGGCCGGCCAGGACATCGTCCAGGTTTTCCAGGGTGACATGCCCAAACGACTGCGAGCGGGCCGGGGCGGGGTCGTTGAAGGTGAGGTTGACGGCCGGCCCGGTGTTGCACAGCCCCAGGCAGGGCGAGCGCTCCACCGTCAGCGCGCCATCGGCCGAGGTCTCGCCCTCGCGGCAGCCGGCCTTCCGGCAGACCGCCTCCAGAATGGCTTCGCCGCCGCGCGTCCAGCAGGCGGGGTCGGTGCAGACGCGGGCCACCGTCCGGCCGACCGGCGCGCGGTAGAACAGCGTGTAGAAGTCGATGACGCCGTGGACCTCGGCCAGCGGCACGCCCAGCGCTTGGCCGATGGCGGCCGCCACCGGCTCCGGCAGAAAACTGTATACAGCTTGGGCGGCATGCAGGGCGGGCAGCAGGCCGGCGCGGCCTTGGGGAGCATAGAGCTCCAAGATCGGCCGTAGTAAGGTCAGGTCCAGCGTCTCAGGCAAGGCCACAAAGCCTCCTCTAACCAGGGGGATGGGGCTAGTTTACTCCGATTTCGGGGCGCCTTCCAGACGAAGATTCAGAAGCGTCGTTGTGCCTGGGGTACAACGCCACCGGGCGGCCTGACGGGCCGCCCGGTGTGACCTGAATGAGGGGAACGGTGTCAGGCGTGGCCGTTGGCCTTTTCCACCTGCACAGCCGTCACTTTGAATTCCGGAATCTTGGCCACCGGATCCAGGGCGGTGTCTTGGGTGAGCCGGTTGGCCGGCGCTTCATGCCAGTGGAAGGACAAGAAGACCACGCCCGGCGGCACGCGCTCGCCGAGGCGGGCTTCCGTGCGGACCTCGCCGCGCCGGCTGCGGATGATCACCTCGCTGCCCTCCGTGATGCCGGCCTTATCGGCATCGTGCCGGTTAAGCTCGGCCCAGCCGTGCGGGGTGCGCCAATTCAGCGGCCCGCTGCGGCGCGTCATGGTGCCGGTGTGGTACTGGTAGAGCACGCGTCCGGTGCTGAGGGTGAACGGATACTCGGCGTCCGGGTTTTCCACCGGCCCTTGCGCGGTCAGGGCGCTGAACTTGCCCAGGCCGCGCGTGAACTTCTCGGTGTGCAGGATGGGGGTGCCGGGATGCGTCTCGGTGGGGCACGGCCAGCACAGGCCGCCCTGCGCCAGCCGGTGGTGGCGGATGCCGGCGTAGCTGGGGGTGACGGCGGCCAGTTCGTCCGCGATCTCGCGCGTGCTGGTGAAATCCCAGCGCGTGGCGGGGGCCGCCAATTTCGCCGCCACCCGCCGCGCCAGCTCCTGCACGATCCACCAGTCCGGCTGGGCCGCGCCGGGCGCTTTCAGCACCGGCTGGATCAGCTGCACGCGGCGCTCGGTGTTGGTTTTGGTGCCGTCCTTTTCCAGCCAGGCGGCGGCCGGCAGGATGAGATGCGCGAACTGGGCGGTCTCGCTCATAAAGATATCCTGCACCATGAGGAAGTCTAGGCGCTTGAGGGCGGCCTCCACGTGGTGCAGGTTCGGGTCGGAGAGCATGGGGTTCTCGCCCATCACGTACAGGGCGCGGATCCGCTCGTCCAGGATGGCCGGCATCATTTCGGTGACGGTCAGACCGGGTTTGGCCGGCAGGTCGGCCAGGCCCCATTTGGCGGCCACGGCTTGGCGCTTGGGCTCGTCGGTGACCTTCTGGTAGCCGGAGAGGACATCCGGCAGAGCGCCCACATCGCACGCGCCCTGCACGTTGGATTGCCCGCGCAGGGGGTTGATGCCCGTGGACGGCTGGCCGATCTGACCGGTGAGCAGGGCCAGGTTCGCCAGCGTCAGCACCAGGTCGGTGCCGTTGCGGCGCTGGGTGATGCCCATGGCGTATAAGATGGAGGAGTGGCCGCGGCCGGCATAGCGCGAGACGCCGTGCGCGCGGGTTCCCAGCGCGTACATGCGCGCGGCTTTGACGATGTCCTCGGCCTTGACGCCGGCCTGCAGGGCGGCCACCTCGGGCGTTATGGCCGCGACGCTCTCGGCGAACTCGGCATACCCTTCGGTCCGCGCGTCGATGAAGGCCTGCTCTTGCAGCCCTTCGCTGATGATCACGTGCGCCATCGCCATAAACACGTACTGGTCATGGCCGGGCTTGGGCTGGAGCCAGAGCGTGGCGTGCTCCACCAGCGGGATGCGGCGCGGGTCGATGATCAGCAGGTTGGCGCCGGCCTTGACCGCGCGCACCACTTCATAGCCGATAACCGGGTGGCTCTCGGCGGTGTTGGAGCCGGTGATGAAGACGCAGTCGGCGTGGCGGATATCCTGGATGGGGTTGGTCATCGCCCCGCTGCCGAAGGCGGTCCCCAGACCGGTGACGGTGCTGGCGTGGCACAGCCGCGCGCAGTGGTCCACGTTGTTGGTGCCGAGCGTGGCGCGGAAGAACTTCTGGAAGAGATAGTTCTCCTCGTTGGTGCAGCGCGCGGAGGCCAGGCCGGCCACCTGGTCCGGGCCGTGCGCCTGGACGACGCCGGCCAGCTTCTCGGCGGCCAGGTCGAGGGCGGCCTCCCAGCTGATGGGCGCGAACTCGCCTGCGCCGGCGCCCTGGGG
>JAGOBN010000125.1 GCA_017999235.1 Anaerolineales bacterium
CAGCCTCCAGCCCCCCACCCGACCGCCGCACAAAGTTCTCCAGCATCGCCATTCCCGTGGTCAGCGGCCCGGCCACGGGAATCGCGCCCGGCCCGAATAAATCCACGCCGATCACGTAGTCCGCGCCCAGGGCGCGCGCCGCCGCCGCCGGCAGGTTATTCGAGGCGCCGCCATCGGCATAGCGCCGGCCATCAATGACCACCGGCGCCACCAACCCCGGCACCGCGCAGCTGGCGTGCACCACGCGCGCCACCCGGCCGGCCGTGAGCGTCACCGGCGCGCGCGTCTCCAATTCGGTCACGCCCACCGCCAGAGGCCGGCGCAGCTGGGAGAAGTACACGTCGCCGATCAAGTCCTCAATCCAATCTTCCAGGCTGTCAAAGCTCAGCCAGCCGCGCCCCGGCCAGGCCGGGTTGGCCAGCAGGCGCCAGCCGAGCTCGGGCAGAAATTCGTTTAGGTCATCGGCCCGCAGGCCGGCGCAGTGCAGCGCCCCCACCACCGCGCCGGCGCTGACGCCGGCCACGCCATGGATCGGCACCCCTTCCCGCTCCAAGACCGCCAGCACCCCGAGATGCGCCGGCCCGCGCGCAATCCCGCCGCTGAGCGCCAACACTATGCGCTTGGACATGGCTCATCTCCTGCGCGTCGAGCCGGCACCAGGCTCATCGCATACTCGGCCAGCGCCGTGATGGTCAGGCTGGGGTTCACGCCCGGGTTGGCCGGCATGATCGAGCCGTCCACCACGTACAGCCCCGGATAGTTGTGCGCCTGACAATCCAACCCCACCACCCCGGCCGCGGCGTCCCGGCCGATCCGGCAGCCGCCCAGGATGTGGGCCGTGATGGGGATTTCAAACAGGCTCTCGTTGAACGACCCCAGCGGGATACCGTTGATGCGGGCCGCGAATTCGCGCGCGGCCTGATGCCCCAGCGGGATCATGGTCGGGATCGGTTTGTCCGTATCCGTCTGCGAGACCAGGCCGCGCCGGAACAGGGTGAACCAGCCGCGGCCCCAGCGCATCCGCACGTAGTTGTCCTCGGTCTGCATCACCAGCAGGATGGTGCTGCGCTTGGCCCAGCCAGGCAGGACGTGGACCTTGAGAAAATCGCCCAGGTGGGTGAGCATCTCCCAGGCGGAGCGCGCCACGCGCGTCACCACATGGCCGGCGCCGATAAGCGGCCCGGAGAGCAGGCGCATCAGGTCCGAGCCGGCCGGGTAGCGCACCGGCTCGATTGAGGTCACCTCATCCAGCTTGAAGAAGGAGGTGATGGCGATGCCCTGCGAATAGTCCACATCGGTGCCGCGGGCGGTGACGCCCAGCAGGGATTCGCTGTTGGTGCGGACCACCTCGCCCAGGCGGTGGGACAGCTGCGGCAACGACCCGGTCACCTCCCGGCAGCGGAAGAGCAGGCGCAGCGTGCCCAAGGTCCCGGCCGATACGATCACGTTGCGCGCCCGCACCACCCGTTCGCCGCCGCCCCAGGCCGTCGAGCGGCGATAGACGACGGCATAGCGCGCGCCATCCGGCTGGCCGGCCGGCAGCGGGCGGATATCCCGCACTTCGGCCTCAGCGCGCACCTCCGCCCCGCCCAACTCGGCGAAATACAAATAGTTCTTGACCAGCGTGTTTTTGGCGTTATGCCGGCAGCCCACCATACAGCCGCCGCAGTGGGTGCAGCCGCGGCGCTCCGGTCCCTGGCCGGCGAAGAACGGGTCCGCCACCGCCTGGCCTTCCTGGCCGGGCTGACCGAAGAAGATGCCGACCGTGGTGGGCTGGAAGGTATCCGCCCGGCCCCAGGCCTGCGCGATGGCGCTCAAGGTGTGATCGGCCGGCGATAAGCGCGGGTTGGGGGCCACACCCAGCATCCGCTTGGCGGTTTCAAAATGCGGGCGCAGGAGCGCGCGCCAATCCGCCAGCTCATGCCAGCCTGGCGCCGCGAACAGGCGCTCATCCGGCTCCATCAGGACCGTGGCATAGCCCAGGCTGCCGCCGCCCACGCCGCTGCCGTGCAGGACGAAAACGTTCCTAAAGAAACTCAACTGCAGGATGCCAAAAGCGCGCACCACCGGCAGCCACAGATATTTCCAGAAGATCCAATTGGTCGTCGGGAAATCCTGATCGCGCCAGCGCTTCCCGCGCTCCAGCACCAGCACGCGGTAGCCCTTCTCGGTCAGGCGCAGGGCGGAGACGCTGCCGCCAAAGCCCGAGCCGACGATGACATGGTCGAAAATGTCCGCGTCAGAAGGTGATGGGTGTTCCGGCATAGATCGACTCGCACAACTGCCGCAGTTCATCGCGATCCGGAATGCGCCGCGCCACGACCAGACAGGTGTCCATCTCGGCGCGGTCGCACATGGCCTCCACCTGGGCCTGGAAGGCGCCGGCCGCGAGGCCGCACTCCGCCAAACTGGTGGGCTGGCCCAGGCGCCGGGTGAGCGCGCGCACCGCCTCCGCTAACGCCGGCCCGGCCGCCGCCTCATCATCCGCCGCCAGCCCCAGGAAGCGCGTCAGCTCCAGGTAGCGCCCCAGGCCGGCGTTGGCCGTGTATTCCAGCGTATACGGCAGGCAGACGCTGACGGCGCGGCCGTGGGGGATATGGAACAGCGCGCCGGCGGAATGCCCCAGCGCGTGCGCCAACGCCGCCTGCGAATTGCCAAACCCCAGCCCCGCCAGGGTGGCCGCGTTGTGCAGCTTCTCCCGCGCTTCGAGATCGGCGCCATTCGCCACGGCGCGCGGCAGATAGGCAAAGATCAACTGCGCGGCCTTCAGGCACAAGCCGTCCGAGAAATCATTGGCCCAGGCGCTGGAGAAGCCCTCGATGGCGTGGGTGAGCGCGTCCAGCCCGGTCATGGCGGTCAGGGCCGGCGGCTTCTTGAGCGTCAGCACCGGATCCACAATCGCCAGGTCGGGCAGCAGCTCACGCGAGGCCAGGCCCAGCTTGCGCTGCTCCTGCGCGTCCGTGAGCACCGCCGCCCAGGTGGCTTCCGAGCCGGTGCCGGACGTGGTGGGGATGGCGATCAGGCGCGCTTTGGCGCGCAGGCCGAAGGTCTCCATTGGGTTGATGCCGGCGGGGTCGAGGTCCGGGCGCTCGTACATGAACCAGGCGGCCTTGGCCGCATCCAGGCACGAGCCGCCGCCGAAGCCGATGATCCAATCCGGCTGGCAGGCGCTCATAGCCTGCGCGCAGCGGCGCACGGTTTCCAGGGCCGGCTCCGGCTCCACCTCGGCAAAAACCTGGCAGGGGACGCCGGCCGTGTGGAGGCGCGCTGTCACCAGGGTCGTCAGGCCGCTCTGCGCTAGGAAGGCATCGGTGACCAGGAAGGCCTGCCGGCCGCGCAGTTGTTCCAGATGGGCGAGCGCGTCCTCGCCAAAAACAATGTGGGGGCTGCTGAAGTACCACATCGGCGGGTTAGGAAGCGAGCGCTTCCGGCCAGGCGGTCTCGATGCGGGTGCAGCAGCCCACCAGCGCCATCGCGGCGCGCGGCGCGCGCATCACCTTGACCATCGGGCCGGCCAATTTGAGTTGGCGGGTGACGATACCCTGGATGGGATCGAGCTTGCCTTCGATCACCTTGCGCCACGTGGGCAGGCCGGCCTCGATGGTGAACTCGGGCGGCTTGGCCAGCGGCTCGGCCACCAGATGGGCCGACCGGCATTCGCCATGCCACAGATCCATGTACAGCTGCACCGGCGCGGGCAGGCCGGCGCCGGCCTGGATGATGAAGGCGAAATCGCCTTCCCACCCTTTGGCTGCATCGCGATACTCGGGGCTGGCATTTAACTCAACCATCAACGCTTTAATCCAGGCATCAGTCGGGAACGGGATGGGCATAGCGGCTCCTGTGGCGTCGGCCAATCGGGGGACGGGGTCAGGCGGCCGAAAACTGACCGCCGGTCATATTTTAGTGTACTCCATTCAGTCCAATGCGAAAGCCCTACTTATCGGTGCCGTGGCCGGGACTGCCGCCAGCGTAGCAGACACCGGCCGCCGGCGTCATCTGTCCTTCGTCATGGTCCCGCCCGGACAAATTGAGTGAACCCCGGTCAGGTTTCGGTGGTAATAGTGGGTAAGTGTGTCAGGTTAAGGGCTGTCACGGTCTTACATGCCGCCGTCCGTTACGCCACTGGTCGTCCCGCAATTGATCCGCACCAAACTGCTCGGCCCGCCGCCCCGGCCGGAGCACGTGGAGCGTCCCCGTCTGCTGGCCCGGCTGGACCTGGCCCTGGCGCGCCCGCTCAGCGTGCTGGCCGCGCCCACCGGCTTTGGCAAAACCACCCTGCTCAGCGCGTGGCTGGACCGGCGCGGCGAAACCCACGCGCCCCCCGCCGCCTGGCTCACGCTGGATGAACACGATAACGACCCCGCCCGCTTCGCGGCTTACTTCGTCGCCGCGCTGCAGACTCTGGAGTACAACTTCCAGCTCCCCAGCCCGGTGACCGCCGCCACGCTGGAGGCCGGGCTGCTGGCGATGATCAACCTCGTCGCCGATCTGCCCGATGACGTGGCCGTGATCCTTGACGACGTCCACGCCATCACCAACCCGGCCATTATCCAGGCGCTGGCCGCCTTCATCCAGCGCCTGCCCGCGCAGCTGCACCTGATTCTGGCCACACGTACCGACCCCGCCGGCCTCCCGCTGGGGCAGCTGCGCGCGCGCGGCCACTTGCTGGAAATCCGCGCGCCCGAACTGCGTTTTACCGCGGCCGAAGCGCACGCCTTTCTGACGCGCACGCTGGCCCTGCCGGTCTCGGAAGCGGCCGCGGCGGAGTGGAGCGCGCAGGTGGAAGGCTGGCCGGCCGGCCTGCAGTTAGCGGCCCTGGCCGCCGGCGCCGGCGAGCAGCCCGCCGCCGCTTTCTCAGGCGGCCACCGCTACGTGATGGATTACCTGGCGGAACAGGTGCTGCACCAGCAGCCCGTGGACGTGCAGCACTTCCTGCTGGAGACCGCCATCCTGGAGCGCCTGACGGGGCCGCTGTGTGATGAAGTGCTCGGTCCGGGGCCGGCCGGCCGGCCCCCGGCGGCGGCGCGGTTGGAAGCCCTGGAGCGCGCCAATCTCTTCTTGGAACCGTTGGACGGCCAGCGGCATTGGTATCGCTATCAGCGCTTGTTCGCGGACTTCCTGCGGGCGCGCCTGCGCCACTGGGCGCCGGACCGGCTGGCCGAACTGCACCGGCGCGCGGCCGAGTGGCACGAGCGGCACGGCTATCTGCCGGAGGCCGTGGGCCACGCCCTGGCGGCCGGCGACGCGGAGGCCGCCGCCCGCCTGGTGGAGCAGATCGCCGAGGCCAGCTGGCGCCAGGGCGACTTCATGCGGCTGCTCCAGTGGCTGGAGGCGCTGCCCGACGCGCTCATTCGCGGCCGGCCGCGGCTGGCCCTGTTTCACGCCTGGATTCTTAATATTCTGGGCGAGGCGGAAGCCACGGAGCAGCGTCTGCGCGAGGCGGCGGCCGCGCTGGAGTCCGCGCCGGAGGCCGCCACCGAGCGCGGCATGCTGGCCGCCACGCACGCCATTGTGCGCCTGATGGCGGGCGATACAGCCGGCGCCCTGGCGCTGACCGACCAGGCGCTGGCGGCGCTGCCCGCCGACAACCACGTCTGGCGCTGTGTGGTGGCCCGCAACATCGGCAATGCCCATTGGCTCAACGGCGACGCCGACCGGGCCGAGCAAGCGCTGGTGGAGGCCTTCACCCTGGCGCAGACCGCCGACAACGTCTACATGGCGTTGGTGGCGATGTATGAGCTGGGCGAACTCCTCTTGGTGCGCGGCCAACTGCGGCGCGCGGCCGGTATTTTCCGCCAGGCGCTGGAGCTGGCGGCCGCGCGCGGCGCGCCGGGCTTGACCATGCCGGGCGCCGTCCACGCCGGGTTAAGCGCGGTGCTGCGCGAGTGGAACGATTTGGACGGCGCGCGGCAGCACGCGCGGACGGGCCTGGCCTTGGGGCAGCAGGGCCGCAGCCTGGGCGTGCAGGTCTGCGCGCAAACACGGCTGGGCCTGATCGAGCAGGCGCGCGGCGATCTGGAGGCGGCGCGGCTGGCCTTTGAGCGCGCCGGCGAATTGGCGCCGGCCGCCCTCCAGCGGCGCACCTCGTTCCTGGCCCACCATGATGTGCAGGCCCAGCTGTGGGGGCGGCGCGGGGACGCGCCGGCGGCCGCCGCTTTTTTCAAGGCCTGGGATCTGGACGCGCGCACGCCCCTGACCTACTGGAACGAGGCCGGCCTGTTGGCCTTGGCGCGCTGGCAGCTCAGTGAGCGCCGGCCCGCTGACGCGGCGGCGCTGGTGCAGCGCCTGCGGCCCGCGGCCGAAGCGGCCGGCCGGCTGGGTCGCGTGATCGAAATGCGCGTGCTGGAGGCGCTGGCCGAACACGCGCTCGGCCATACCGCGCTGGCGCTGGCCGCGCTGGAAGCGGCCCTGCTGCTGGCCGAGCCGGAGGGCTATGGCCGGATTTTTCTGGACGAAGGCGAGCCGCTGCGCGATTTGCTCACCGCCGGCCGCACCCGGTTCCGAACCGACGCCGCCCGCGCTTACGGCGCGCACGTCTTGGCCGCCTTCAGCCCGCCGCCCCAGGCGGCCGCGGCCGCCGAACGCTTAAGCGAACGCGAACTGGAAGTGCTGCGGTTAATCGCGGCCGGCCTCTCCACCCCCGCCATCGCCCAGCGCCTCGTGGTGGCGCCCAGCACCGTCCAGACCCACCTCAAGCACCTGTACGACAAGCTCGATGCCCATTCGCGCACCCAGGCTGTCGCCCGCGCGCGCGAACAGGGCCTGCTCCCCTGAGCGCTCCCCCGCCGCCGCCCCATAATCCCCTAGCCTAATCCCGTTATTAGGGGATGCCGCGCGCCGCGCCGCCTGCTAATCTGTCGCCCAATCCAGACACAACGACCAGCGGGTGAGACTTCGCCGAGGGCCGGTTCCGCCGGCCCTGGGCGGCGCCTCACGAACGCCGCGTCTCCCTCCTCGGCTGGGGCCGGTCGGCATGCCGGCTCCACCCACTTATTCTGTCCGGCCGGCCAACGGGGCCGGCCGGATTTCAAAACCAGCGCGCCGCGTCCGCGCCGCATCTAGGAGGTGACCGCCGTAACTTCACCGCCCGGACCGTCATCGCCGCACAGCCACTTTCAACTCGGAGGAGCGCATGAATCGCCGACGCCTATCGCCCGGGGCCGGCTGGTTGATTATCGCCAGCATTCTGCTGGCCGCCTGCCAGCCCCAAACCATCGTCCAGACCCAGGTCGTGCAAGTGACCCAGGAAGTGCAAGTCCCCGTCGTTCAGACCCAGGTGGTCAAAGAAACGCAGGTGGTCGAAGTCCAGCAGGGCGCCTTCACCCGCCCGCACCCCATCCTGAGCGATGGGCGCGTGCGCCAGGCCCTGGCCTATTGCACCAATAAGCTTGACCTGATCAAATCCGTTTATCCCTTGCTGACCGAAGCCGAACAGCAGAAGCTCATCCTGAACTCCTTCCTGCCGGATTGGCACTGGGCCTACGCCGGCGACGACTTCCTCACGCGCTACGACTACGCTCCCGATCAAGGCCGGGCGCTGCTGGACGAGGCCGGCTGGACGCTGGCCGACGGCGCGGAGATCCGCACCAACGCGGCCGGCGACGATCTCGCCCTCAAGCTCACCACCACCACGGCCGCTTTCCGCCAGACCTGGGCCGCCGTCTGGGAGCAGCAGATGCTGGACTGCGGCGTGCAGATCATCCGCCTGCACGTGCCCGCCACCTGGCTGTTCGGCGATACCACCGGCCTGGCCCGGCGCGATTTTGAGATGGCGGCCTACGCCTACACCGGCCAGCCGGATCCGGCCGGCCAGACGCTCTACGCCTGCGACCAGATCCCACTGCCGGAAAACAACTGGCTGGGCCAGAATGGAAGCGGCTGGTGCAATCCCGCCGCCAGCGACGCCATCAAGCTGGCCAACAACTCGCTCCTGCGGGAAGAACGCGTCCCGGCCTATCGGACGGTCCAGGAGCAATACACCCAAGACGTGCCGGCCATCCCGCTCTTCAACCGCACCGACACCTTCGCCATCAACGCGCAGTTGGAGGGCTTTGCGCCGGCGCCCGGCCAGCAGTACACGCCCTGGAACGTCGCCGAGTGGCAGATCCCCGGCCGCGACACGGTCGTCTATGGCTTCACCCAGGAGCCGGCGTCGCTCTTCACGCTGGTGGAAAGCGGCAAGACGGCCGTCACCGCCGCGTCGTTCATTTACGGCTTCGCCTGGACCAGCCTGAATTACAACTTCGAGCCCGTCACGCTCAAGCAGCTGGCGGCCCTTGAGAACGGCCAGTCCACCATCAATGAGGTCGAGGTCAAGGAAGGCGACGTGGTCGCCGACGCCACCGGCAACATCGCGCCCCTGGCGCTGGGCACCTCGGTGAAGAACAGCGCCGGCGAGGTGGTGGAATACACCGGCGGCACGCTCACGATGAGCCAGATCGTCTCCCGCTTTGAGTACCGCGAGGACCTGGTCTGGTCGGATGGCACGCCGGTGACCCAGGCGGACTATGAACTGAAGTGGAAGATCGACTGCGACCGCGAGTCCGGCGCGACTACGTTCATCACCTGCGACCAGACTCAAAAGGTGGATTTCCTGCCGAACGGCTACGTCCAGACGCTGGTGCCGGGGGTGCAGTCCCCGCTGTATTTCTTGAATCTGGATACGACCAGCTTTCCGGACATCTATCCCGCGCACCGCGTGATCGAGTCTGAAGGGCCGTACCAGGGCCAGAAGCTGGCCGACGTGCCGGCCAAAGACTGGGCCACCCTGGCGGAGATCGCTGAGCAGCCGCTCGGCGTTGGCCCCTACGTGGTCGCCGAGTGGGTGAAGGGCGAGAAGATCGTGCTGGAGGCCAACCCGTACTTCTACGGCGGCGCGCCCAAGACCCCGCGCATCGTGCTGGCCATGATCACGCCGGAAAACGCCGAGGCGCAGCTGATCGGCGGCCAGGTGGACATCCTGGACGACTCCACGCTGGTGGGCGTCACGGAAGC
>JAGOBN010000126.1 GCA_017999235.1 Anaerolineales bacterium
GGTCTGGACGGCTTCTGTGACCGTTGTCGGAAGCGTGTAATGATCCCAATGCGCCATAGATAATCTCCTGTCAGTCCCTTTCAGTTGGAGGGCAGACAGGCCGCGGCGGCGCTTCTCGACGGGCGGGGATGCCCGACGCCGTTCCTAGTCCAACCAAGAACGACCACCGAGCCGAGGTGGGCAGATTCTAACATCACGATCCCCCGGATACAATTACGAACAGCACGTAAAAAGCGTCCCCAAGTCACAGACCTGGCCGTTTAGCGGGGGTCGTCTTTCCGGTAGCCCTTCAGAAAGGCCCGCAGGATATAGCGGGCGCTCTCGAGCAGGAAGGCCAGAGTCAGGGCCGCCAGGATGACGGCGGCCTCGCCCAGGCCGATCCAGCGCCACAGCCAGGCCGCCAGGACCAGCCCCGCCGCCAGCAGCAGGAGCAGAGGCAGCGCGAGCCAGCGGCGGGCGCGGCGCATCAGCCGGCCACCATCTGCCGCGCGATCTGGTTGTGGCGTTCAATCACCGGGCCGAGATCCAGCGTGGCCAACTGGCCGTGCTTGACCACTGGCCGGCCGTGGACATAGGTATACGCCACGGCCGGCGGCGCGCAGAACAGGGCCGCGGCCACGGGGTCATGCAGCGCGCCCGCGTACCCCAGCAGGCTCAAATCCAGCGCGAAGAAATCGGCGCATTTGCCGGGCGCCAGCGCGCCGATATCGTCCCGGCCGAGCACGGCCGCGCCGCCCAGGGTGGCGATCTCCAGCGCCTCACGCGCCGGCATTTGAGGCGCGGGTTGAGCGCCGCGGCGTTCCTCTTCCGCGCCGGCCAGCCGCGCCAGCAGCATGGCCTGGCGCGCTTCCGCCAGCAGGTGCGAGCCGTCGTTGCTGGCGGAGCCGTCCACGCCCAGGCCGACGTGGACGCCGGCCGCCCGATACTGGCGCACCGGCGCGATGCCGCTGGCCAGCCGCATATTGGAGGACGGGCAGTGCGCCACGCCGGTGCCGGTGCGCGCGAACAGGCCGATCTCGGCCGCGTCCACGTGGACGGCGTGCGCGTGCCACACATCGCGCCCCACCCACCCCAGCTGCTCGGCGTAGAGCGCCGGCCGCGCCCCGAACTTCTCCACACAAAAATGTTCTTCATCCAGCGTCTCGGCCAGATGGGTATGCAGATGCACGCCATAAGCGCGGGCCAGGGCCGCGGCCTCGCGCATCAGGGCCGGCGTCACCGAAAACGGTGAACACGGCGCCACCACAATCCGCAGGAGCGCGCCCGGCCGGGGGTCGTGATACTGCTCAATCAGCCGGCGGGTGTCGCGCAGGATAAAGGCTTCATCTTCCACCACCCGGTCCGGGGGCAGGCCGCCCTGCGATTGGCCCAGGGACATACTGCCGCGCGAGGCGTGGAAGCGCACGCCGATCTGCTGCGCGGCTTCGATCTCGTCATCCAGCCGGCAGCCGTTGGGGAAGATGTACAGGTGATCCGAGGCCGTGGTGCAGCCGGAGAGCGCCAGCTCCGCCAGGCCCACCAGCGTGGAGACCCGGATGGCCTCCGGGGTGAGGTTGGCCCAGATCGGGTAAAGCGTGGTCAGCCAGCCGAAGAGGTTGGCGTCCTGGGCGGCCGGCACCGCGCGCGTCAAGGTCTGATACAGGTGATGGTGGGTATTGACCAGGCCGGGCAGGACGACGTGGCCGCGCAGATCGAGCACCTCATCGGCCGCGGCCGGCAGTTCGGCCGTTGGCCCCACCTGCTCGATCACGCCATCCCGCGCAAACAGACCGCCGTCCGCGATCTCGCGCCGGCCGGCGTTCATGGTCACCAGCACCTGGGCGTTTTTCACAAGCAGGGTTGCCATACAGGCCTCCAGAACAAAAACGGGGCCGGACCCGGTTGCGGCCCGTCCCCGTCCGGGACGTGCTGGGAAAATCCGCCGGCCTCAGGCCGCGTCAGCCAGTTCGGCGCCGCGCAGGGTGTTTTGCACCAGCATGGCGATGGTCATGGGGCCGACGCCGCCCGGCACGGGCGTGATCGCGCCGGCCACTTCCTTGACCTCGTCAAAGGCCACATCGCCCACCAGCCGGGAGCCCGATTTCTTGCTGGGATCGGCGATGCGGTTGATGCCCACATCGATGACGAAGGCGCCGGGCTTGACCCAGTCCTTTTTGACCATCTCCGGCCGGCCCACGGCCGCGATCAGGATATCGGCTTCCCGGCAGACGGCGGCCAGATCCTTGGTGCGGCTGTGGCAGATGGTGACCGTGCAGTCGCGGTGCAGCAGCAGCATGGCGGCCGGCAGGCCGACGATGTTGGAGCGGCCCAGCACGACGGCGTTGGCGCCCTTGAACGTGGCGCCGGCCTCTTCCAGCAGCACAATGCAGCCGGCCGGCGTGCACGGCACGAAGGTGGGCTTGCGGCCCTTCATCGAGAGCCGGCCGATGTTGATGGGGCCGAAGCCGTCCACGTCCTTGTTCACGCTGATGGCGTTGAGCACGCGCTCCTCGTCCAGGCCGTCCGGCAGGGGCAGCTGCACCAGGATGCCATGCACGCGCGGGTCGGCGTTGAGGCGGGCCACCAGCCCTTCCACTTCCGCCTGGGTCGCGGTCTTGGGCAGATCATGCCCAAAGGATTCGATCCCGACTTCGGCGCAGGCCTTCTGCTTGTTGCGGACATACACTTGCGAGGCCGGGTTATCACCCACCAGCACCGTGGCCAGGCCGGGACGCGATTTACCAGCCGCCGCGCGCGCGGCCACGGCGGCGGCCACTTGGGCGCGGACCTTGGCGGCGACGGCATTTCCGTCGATCAATTGAGCAGGCATGCGGGTCTCCTTCAGGGCCGGCGCGCTCGCGCACGCCGGCGGGGGCGTCTCAGGGCCGCCAGGCGGGCTGGTAATCCAGGGCCGGGTCTTGGGTGATCGGCACCGGCCCGCCGCCATTGGCAGCCATGATCCAGATATCGTGATTGGCGTTATCGCGCCAAGATTCAAACGTGATCCAGCGGCCATCCGGCGACCAATCCGGGGCCTCGTTGGGGCCGGCGCTGCCGGTGATGTTCTGCGCGTCGAAGCCGCGCCGGTTCCACTCGACCACATAAATGCGCGGCCCGGAGAGGAAGGCCACCAGCTTGCCGTCCGGCGACCAGTCCGGCTGGCCGGCCTCCAGATCGCGCGTCACCTGTTCCGGCTGGGTGCGCGGCGCGCCGTCGTTGCTGGCGAAATTCCCATCCGCCAGCATCCAATAGAGCGTGGGGCCGCTGCCGCGCGTGGTGTTCAAGAAGACCAGGCGCTGGCCGTCCGGCGCCCAGCTGGCGTGGCTGTCCGCCGAGGTTCCCCGGCTTAGCTGGACGGCGCCGCCGCCGTCGGCGTTAGCTTTCCAGAGCTGCGGCCGGCCGCCGTTTAGATAGGTGTAGACAATACCCGCGGCGGACCAATCCGCCTCGTAGACGCCACCGATCTCGCTGATCAGGGGCTGCGGATTGCTGCCGTCCGCGTTCATCAGGTACAAGATGGCGCCCGGATAAGTGGTCTTTTTGCCCGTGCACGGGCTGACAAACAGCAGCTTCTGGCCATCCGGTGACCAGGCCGGCTGGCAGGCGCCGTCCACTTGCACGGTCAACGGCTGAAGGTCCTTATCTTTATTGGGGCTGGCCACGTCCACCACGAAGATCTGCGGCACGCCGCGCACGCGCTCGCTCACAAACGCGATCTGTCCGGAGCCGCCGCCGCGGGGCGTGGCCGTGGGCGGCGCGGTGCGCGTGGGCGTGGCCGTCTCCGTGGGCGTGAAGGTCAAGGTCGGCCGCGGGGTGGCCGTGGGCGGCGGGGTGCGCGTGGGCGTGGCCGTGGCGGCCACCGTTACCGCGGGCGCGGTGGCGTCCGTCTGCGCGCCGCCCAGCGGCGTGGCCGGCGCACTGGTGGCGCTGGGCGTGGGGGTGGCCGGCGTGAACGCGCCGGTGGCCCACAACCCGCCGGCGCCGGCCAGCGCCAGCACGACCACCGCGCCGATGATCATCGGCGCGCGGCTGCGCTGAACGGGAGCGGCCGGTTTGACCGGCTCCACGGGAACGGTTTCGGCCGGCTTGGCGCGGACGGTGAAATCTTCCGGAGGCGGCAGGGCCGCCAGAAAATCCGCGGCGGTCGTGAAGCGCTCTTCCGGTTTCACGCCCAGGGCGCGCTCGATGGCCTGGGCCGTGCGCGGCGAGACGGCCGCGTTAAGCTCGCGGATAGGGACCAGCGTCTTCTGGCCCATGGCCCGCTCCAGGCTGTCCGCCGGCATCTGCTGCGTCAGCAGGTTATAGAGCGTGGCGCCGAGGGCGTAAATATCGGTGCGCGGATCGGTCCGGCCCAGGCCGTATTGCTCGGGCGGCGCGAAGCCGGGCGTATATGCTTTGGCGCCGACGGTGGTGCTTTGATTGGTGTCATGCACCTTCGCCAGGCCAAAATCCACCAGCACCGCCCGGCCGTCGGGCGTGATCTTGATGTTGCCGGGCTTGATATCGCGGTGCAGGACGGGCTGCGGCCGGGTGTGCAGGTAGATCAGGGCTTCTAAGATTTCCCGGCCCCACTGAACCACATCCCGCTCCGCCAGCGGCCCGCCGTGGCGGTCCAAGACGGTCTTGGCGTCCTCGCCGGGAACGAAGTCCATCACCAAATATTGGCCTTGCTCGGCGATGACAAAATGGTCGGTGACGCGCGGCAAATGGGGATGGCGCAGCGACGCCAACAGCGAGGCTTCCCGGCGGAACTGGCGCTCGGATTCGGGGGAAACGAACAGGTTTTCCTTGATCGCCACTTCGACGCCAAGGTTTTCGTCATTCCCCCGGTAGACGGCGCCCATCCCGCCATGGCCCAATTCGCTCACGATCCGGTAGCGGTCACGCAGCAGGGAATTAGGCTGAAGAGGCATAGGATCAATCACGGCTAAAGAGCACAAACCCGGGAATGTGAAGATTGTAACATGGGAGCCAACGCGGACACAATTCACGCGGCGGACTCAGGTTAAAAACAAGACGGGCCGGATGGCCCGTCTTGCGGCATTTCCTGAGCGTGGGTTGGAAGAAATTAGCTGCGCCAGCGATCGCCGCCGCGATCCCCGCGGCCGCCACCCTCGCGCGGCGCCGGCGGGCGGGCTTCCGAGACCGACAGCGGCCGGCCCATCATGACGAAGCCGTTGAACTTCGACAGGGCCTGCTGCGCCAGATCGTCCGTGTCCATCTCCACAAAGCCGAAGCCCTTGGAGCGGCCACTCTCCCGGTCGGTGATGACCACGGCCGAAGTGACCTGGCCGACCTGCGCGAAGAGTTCACGCAAGTTCTCATCCTTCACCGAATAGCTGAGATTCCCCACGTACAAACGCTTGCCCATTTCAGACTCCTATGAACGGGAACAAAATCGGAAACGCCCGCGCAAAAGTCAATCCCTCAGCGCTCTCCGATTCGCGTGCCATCCACGGAACCTACGCGCAAGCGAACTTTTGCAGATCGAGCTGGCCTGGCGCATATATTAGCATAATTCTCGGATTTTGCCGCAAGCGGCGCTCAAAAAAGCCGCTGGCCGGTCAGGCGGGGCTGGCCGGCGGCGCGTCCACGCGCGCCAGCTTGGCCTCCAGGTTTTGGCGCACTTCGCGCATCGATTCTTCCACATACGGGTATGCCAGCCAGACATTCGCCAGGCCAAACAGCGCCCCGGTCAGCGAGCGCAGAACGGGTGTGCTTTCCCGCGCGGGCAGGAGATTGAAGCCCGGCAACAGGTTATACGGATACTGGCTGAAGAGCTGCGAGAAACCATCCAGCCCCACCGGCACCAGGCCCAGCAGCACCCAGCCCCACCAGGGCAGCGGGGGCAGCCGGCCGCGCACCCCCGGCAGGCTGTAGATCAGGCCCGCCAGCAGCAGGCCGCCGTAGATGGCCACATCACGCTCACAGAACGCCACCTTGTAACCCAGCGTCTCATCGCCCAGATACCCGCGCGCCGCCCACAAATCATTCGGGTCGATGCCGGTCCGCGTCTGGAACTCCGCGCGCGGGTAATGAGTTTCGGCGCCAAACAAGAACCAGGACCGGTAACCGAGTTGGTGGCAGAGCGGGCTGTAGATGGTGTAGATGAGCTTGGCGGGGCCGGTCCAGCCGATGTGCATCAAGGCCGGCGCCAGGAACGGGATCCCGACATAGGCCAGGACAAACAGATTGAACGCCAGCAGCCAGTGGCGGGCCAGGGCCAACACCCCGCGGTCCACGGCGATGACGGCCGTGCGAGTCCGGCCGGTAACGGGCACTTTTGAATTATCCAGAGGAGGAGGGGTCATGGGGGTCCCGGGGCCGGCCGCCTATTGGCTGCCGAAGCCCGCCTGCTGCAAATAGTGGTCCAGTTGATCGTCCGCCATATAGCCGATCCGCAGATTCTGGATCACGCCTTCGGGATCCACAAAGAAGCTCGTCGGATAGCCTTGCACCCGGTATTGGTCAAAGACCGTCTCCGCCGGGTCAAGCAAGATCGTGAAGCTCAAGCCCAAACGCTCGACAAAGGCGCGCACGTCGGCTGCCGGCTCCGCCAGGTTGACGGCCAGCACCGTCAGGCCGCTGGTTTGGAAGGTTTGGTAGCGGTCCTGGATGGCCGGCATCTCCGCCTCGCACGGTCCGCACCAGGTGGCCCAGAAATTCACCAGCACCGTCCGGCCGCGAAAATCCGCCAGGCTGACCGTCTGACCGTCCAGCGTTTGCAGGCTGAAGTTGGGGGCCGGCGCGCCCACCACGGGCGCCGGCGCCGGCGCGCCCACGGTGGCGGTGGCGGAAAGGGACGCGGCCGCCGGGGCCCCCGCCCAGCGGGCGCCGGGCAGGCCAAAAAAGATTACGGCACCGGCCGCCAGGCCAAACACCAGGCCCACGCCAATGAAAGCCACTGCCACCCACCGCGATCCAAGCGCCGGCGTCATGCTAACGGCCGCCGCCGGTGATCGACTTCCACCAATCCACCACCCCCTGGTCCAGCGCCACCTGGAACTCCGTGATTGGCGCGAAGCGTGAGAAGAAGGACAGTGAATCGGTGAAGAGCAGCACGCCGATAAAGACCAGCAGCACGCCGGTGGCGAGGCTGACGTAGCGCAGGTATTTGCCGTAGCGGCGCAGGACCTCGCTGATGCTGCCGATGCCGGCGGCCGCGAGCAAGAAGGGAATCCCCAGGCCAATCGAATAGGCTGTCAGCAGCCAGCCGCCGCGCGCCACGCCGTCCGCATTCAGGGCCAGGGTGAGCACAGCGCCCAGCACCGGCCCCACGCACGGCGCCCAGCCGGCGGAGAAAAACACCCCCATCAGCGCCGACGAGAGATATCCCAGCCGGCGGTCAGGCGCCTGCTGGCGGCGCGTATCGTACTCCAGGAACGGGATGTGGATCACCCCCATCGTGTGCAGGCCAAAAATCACCACCACGATGCCGCCAATGCGGATCAGCCAGCCCTTGGCGTCATACAACAGCGCGCCCACGGCGCTGGCCGTCAGCCCCAGGCCGATGAAGACCAGGCTGAAGCCGAGCACAAACGCCAGGCCATGCGCCAGCGTCCCCCAGCGGCTTTCCGTCGTCTGGCCGTCCGCCGTCACCGCGCGGCTGCTGAGATAACCGATATAGGCCGGCACCAGCGACAACACGCAGGGCGAGACAAAGGACGCAATCCCCGCGACAAACGCTAACCCAAAGGACAGATCACTGGGACTCATGCCGTTTTTCCAAAGCGTCAATCTGCTGCGTCAGGTCGGCCACTTCCTGCTGATGGCCGCGCAACAACCACCACCACACGCCCCACCCCACAATCAACACCACCCCCACCAGCGCCAAGGTTCCGCCCATGCTTAACTCTCCACCTGAATATCCACCAGGGTGCCCCGGTGGTCCCAATCCACAATAATATCGCCCGGATTATACGCGACCGTCGGCGCCGTCCAGCGAAACAGCCACTGGGCGTCCGCCGGCCGCAAGTTGATGCAGCCGCGCGATTTCGGCCGGCCGAAGTCGTTGTGCCAGTAAGTGGAATGCAGGGCCTCGCCGTTGGACGCGAAGTACGCCACCCAGGCCACCCCCGGCAGATCCCAGCCGGATTCGACGGTGCCGCCCTGCATCTGGCGCGAGACGCGCTTCTGCCAGATGTAGCGCCGGCCCAGGCCGGTGCCGCCCACCAGGGTGCGGCCGTCCGCGCCAAAAAACTGCGCGCCCGACGAGATGCGCGCGCGGAAGACCTCGGCCTGGCCTTCAAAAGCCGTGATCGTCTGCCGGCTGAGGTTGACCAGCAGGCGCTTATCCGCCACCTCGGGGGACAGCGGCGCCAGCTCCTCCGGCGCAATGAAGCGGAAGGCCTCCGCCGGCGCGTACATGTTGGGGATGATCTCGGTCCCCACGCGGTACCAGCGTGAACCGTCCGCCGCGCTGACCGCTTCCGTCACGCGGTACACGGCGCTGTAATAAAAGCGGTACAGCACCGGGGCGTCGGCGGCCGGCAGGGAACGGCCGTCCACAAACGGCACATAGACCTCGGCCCATTGCCCCTCGGCCGGCACGCTGGCGGCCGGCGGCTGGGGCCAATTGCGGGCCGGCTGGACGTAGGACGAGTACACATAGCCGTCATCCAGCTCATACCAAACGTGGTTGTGCGGCATCATGCCCACGCCCACAATCTCGCGCCGGATGACCACCAGCTCCTCCGGCATGACGGTGCGCACCAGCGCGCCCTCCGGCCGCGGCCGGCGCAGGACGTTGACGCCCCACGGCCAGGCCACGCGGCCGAGCCACACTTCCGGCCCCTGGGGCAGCGCGGCCTGGGCTTCGGCCGCCGGCGGACGGACAGCGGCGGCGCCCAGGATCAGGGGCGCGGCGCCGGCGAGCTTGAGAAATGAGCGTCGGGAGGTCATGGCGTCAGTGTACCGAAGTTTCCTTAATGGCAGATATCAAAACCGGGCGGCCCACGGCCGCCCGACTCCCAG
>JAGOBN010000127.1 GCA_017999235.1 Anaerolineales bacterium
CGCAGCCGGCCGGCGTACCGGGCCAGCAGCCGCGCCAGCACCGGCCCCAGCGGCGCGACATCGGCGCCATGCGTGTGGGTGCCGACATAGCCCAAAGTGACCGGCGCGGTTGGCTCGGGCGCCGCCGGCGCGCGCAACGGCCAGAGGGTTTCATCCCAACAATTCGGCCAGACCAGGATGGCTGAATTGAACGGCAAAAGATAGTCGCGGAGCGGCGCCGTGCTCACCACCACGGCATCGGCTTCCACCACCGCCCGCAAGAGCGCCGGCCGCGACCGGGCATGATACCGCCAACCCGGATGATCGCGCGGCAATTCCAGCAGCAGGTCGTCCAGCTCATAGACCACGGGCTTGCCGGCCGCCCGCGCCCGCGCCAGGACTGCGTCAAACGCCTCGCTAAAGCGGGGAAACTCACGCTGCACCAGCACCAGATCGGCCTGCTCCACGGCCTCCGGCGTGAAGGCCGTCAGCCGGCCGGCCTCCCACTGGTTGCCCTCCAAGACCCGCCAACCGGCGGCAGCGGCCGGCGCGCGGACGCGCAGACGGACCACGGCGTTGTCCCAATTCTCCGAATGATACACCGCCAGCGTCCGCGGCTCAGCCATTCGAGACCACCCCCTGGCGATACAGCCTCTCGATCTCCGCCACATGCGCGGCCAAGGTCTTGGGCGCCGTGACCCCGGCGCGCAGCCGCGCCAGCAGTCCCGGCTCCTCGCCCAGCCGGCGCATCTGCGCCCGCCACGCGGCGATATCGCCGGGCGGGGCCAAGAGGCCGTTTACCTCCGGAAGCACGCGCTCAGCGGCGGCCGTGTGCGCGGAGACCAGCACCGGCCGGCCGGCCGCCCAGGCTTCATCCACCACAATCGAGTGCGCCTCGCGCCACAGCGCCGGCAGGAGAAAGACATCGGCGGCGCGCAAGGCGGCCGGCACGTCCGCCCGCGCCAGCCGGCCGCCCAGCACTACCCCCGGCGGCGCGGCCAAGGCCCGGACTTCGGCTGTATAGGCCGGGTCGGCATCCAGATCGCCGTAAATCCACAGCTCCGCCCCGGGCTGGCCCAGCCCCGCAAACGCGGCCACAGCGATGTGCGCGCCCTTGGGGCGGATCAGCGAGCCAATGAAAATAAAACGCACCCCGCGCCGCTCTGGGGCCGGAGGTGCCGCGGCGGGGACCACGTCTTCGCTGAGGCCATGCGGCAAGATCACCAACTGCCCCGGCGCGAGGCCGGCGTCCGCGAAGGCTTCCGCCACCGCGCGGGAAGGCGCGATCACGCGGTGCGCGGCCCGCAGCGCGCGGCGCAAGCGCGCGGTCCGCGCCCAGAACAGCGGCGCCGCCGCCGCCATTAGCGCCGGTTGGGGCGGCCGGCCTAAACGCTGCAGCGCGCACCCGCCGCAGTGATAGCCGGTTCCCGGGCCGGGACAAACCTGCTCATCGTAGCGATACAACCAGGTATTGCTGCACTTAAACCAGAAATCATGCAAAGTGATGACGACGCGGGCGCCGGCCGCGCGCGCCAACTCCGGCAGGCGCGGCGAGAGGCCCAGCAAATGGTGAACATGGACGACGTCCGGCCGGAACTCGGTGAGCGCCGCCGCAAAACGCCGCTCCGCCGCCGGATTGCCGAAGCCGGCCAGAAAGGTCCGCACTGGGTCCGCCCGCCCGCCCCATCCCCACGGCATGGTCTGGACGGGGAGACCCTCCCACACATAGGTCTCCGGGGTGTGGGCGTCTGAATCGCCGGCGAAGACCTGCACCGCATAGCCGCGGGCGTGCTGCGCCCGCGCCAGCGCGGCCGCGTACACCTCAGTGCCGGCAAAAAAACGCGGCAGGAAGCGGTGGCTGATGTGTAAGACGCGCACGCTCAGCGCCCTTCCCGCGCGGCTGCGTAGAGTTCCACCATGGCGGCGGCATACTCGGTGTGGCTCAGGATGGGGAAAGCCGCCGGCGCGGGCCGGCGGCCGGCGGCCACGGCCTGCGCCAACTCACCCAGCGCCCGCGTCCAGGCCGCCGCGTCACCGGGCGGCGCCAGCCAGCCGTTGCGGCCCGGCTGGATCAACTCCTGCATGACACCCAGATCCGAGGCGATCACCCACACGCCGGCCAGGAGCGCCTCGCGCACGACAAACGAAAAAGTCTCGGGCCAGAGCGCCGGCGCCAGCAGAACATCGGCCTCGGCCAGCACGCCCGGCAGGGCCGCATGCGGCACCGAGCCGCGCCAGGCCGCGCGCGGATCCGCGGCCAAATCCGCGTCCACCTGCGCCGCAAACCGCGCGTCCAGACCCGGCACCCCATAGAGCGCGAGACGGTGGTTCGCCCCGGGCCAACGCCGAAAAGCGTCCAAGACCAGCCGGATCCCTTTGTGCGGCTGCCGCCCCCCGAGATACAGCAAGCGCAGGGCACCCGGAGCGCCGGCCTGCCAGGCCGCCGACCGCCAGCGCTCCACCTCCAGGCCCAGCGGCACCACACGCACCCGCTCCGGAGCGACGCCAAATTCGGCGTAGGTGTCTTTAACAAACTGCGACGGCGCCGTCAACGCGTGCGGCGCGGCCAGGGCGCGGCGCATGACGGCGACGCGTTCTTGAATGGCGGCGCGCTGAGCGGGCGTCAGCGCGGGGCTGGGCTGGCCGGCGGGGGCCGCGCCGACGCCGGCGCTCAGGCGCAGGCGTTCCGGCACCACGGCGCGGAACAGGCGATAGGGCGCCGTCCGCCGCAGGCGCCCCAGCCAGGCCGGCGCGAAGCGCACACACTCAAAGCAATTGGGGGTGTGGTGGGTGCCCGGACACACCGCGCCGCGCACATGGCGGAGCTGCACGGTGGGGCATACATACCAGAAATCATGCAGGGTGAGCACGGCCGGCGTCCCCAGCCCGCGCGCGATCTCCGGCAGGCCGGCGGACAGGCCGAGGCAATGCTGGAAGTGGATCACGTCCGGCTGCCACTCGGCCAGCACGCGGCGGAAGAGCGCCTCGCCGGCCGGCTGGCGGTAGTAGCCGGCGTAATCGGCCACATCCACAAAGTTGTTGTTGACGCGCCAGACCGGCAGGCTGGCCGCGCGGTCCGCGCGCAACTGGAACTCCGGCGCGCGCGGGTCGCCCGCGCGGCAAAAGACGGCCAGCGTTTGCCGTTGATCCATTAGCGCGGCCGCCAACTGTTGGGTATGCAGTTCGACCCCGGCCGCGGCCTCCGGCGGATAGCCGTTGCTGACCAGCAGGATCCGCATCCGCGCCGCCTCTAGGCTCCGCGCCGGCGATAAAGCGCAAGCACGCCGTAGCAGCCCCAAAACTCAAAGTGGGCCGGATCCAGGCCGGCCACGACGGCTTGATAGACACCGTAATCCCGGTTGGCCGAGTCGCGGTTGCGCGGATCATTGAAATCGTGGAACACGCAAAAGCCGCCGGGCGGCAAAACCTCGGGCAGCGCCCGGCAGACTTCGTAGACGGGCTGATATTCGTGCGAGTGATCCACAAACACCAACGCCAGCGACCGGCCGGCGGCGGCGTGGGCGCGCACCGCCGCCAAGGCCTCTTGCCGCTCCACCTGCACAGCGGCGGCCAGGCCGGCCCGCCACAGGTGAAAGCGGGCGGCGCGCACCGCCATGCCATCCAAATCCACGCTGTACAGGCGCTTGGGCTGGGGGCTGTTGCGGCCGGCTTCGGCCATGATCGAGGTGCTCAAGCCGTGGTAGGAGCCCAGTTCCAGGATATCGCCGGCGGCGAAATACGCCAGCTCATAGAGCTTCAGGGCGTCCTCGGCCCGCAGCCAACCCGGGATGATCTGGCCCAGCCAGCGGCTGTCCCGCCGCTGGATCAGGAAACCATCCTTGAACGGCCCCTGCGCCAGCGCCGCGTGCGCGGCATCCAGATAGGGGCCGGGGAATTCATAGGTCGGTTGATAGACCGGGATGCGCGTGCCAAGCGCCTCCAGGGTGAGGAACGTATCGGCGTGCCGGTGCATACTTGCTCTCCCAATGGGTTGCCTTGAGTATAACCCGGGCGGCGCTATCCCCGCAGGGTGGTGTACAGCGCCGCGACCGCGGCCACATGCTCAGCCGGCGTCGGCGCCGCAAATGTTCGGGCGCCGGCGCGCCAGGTCTCCCCTTCACCCGGCGCGCGCCGCAGGGCCGCGGCCAGCGCGGGCGCATCATCCGGCGCAATCAAAGCGCCGTTGACGCCGTCTCGCACCACCTCCACCAACGCCCCCATCCGCGTCGCCACCACCGGCACGCCGGCCAACAACGCCTCGCGCGCCGCCAAGGAGTAAGTTTCGTAACAGCGCGAGGGGACCGCCAGCACATCCACGCCGGCCAGCACGGCGGCCAGGCGGTCGCGCGGAAAGGGCGGCTCCACGCTGATCCGCGCGTCGCCGGCCGCCCGCGCCCGGAGATCGTCGGCGTAGGCTTCGCCGGGCGCGCCGGTGCCGTAGATCCGCAGACGCGCCGGCAGTTCCGCCGCCAGCCGAAAGGCCTCCACCAACACATCCGGGCCTTTATGATATTGCAGGGTCCCGAAGTAGGCCACGGTGAACGGGCCGCCGGCGCGCGGGCCGGCGGCCGCCGGCTGCTCGACGCCCAGCGGCAGGACCGTCAGCCGGTCGGCCGGCAAGCCATACTCCGCATAGCGCTGGCGCACGAAGTCGGACGGGGTCAACAGCCGATCCGCCAACTGCAGCCAGGCCAGTAATTGCGTGGTGCGCGCCGCCATCTGCGCTTGATGCTGGGATTGAAGCGCCGCCTGGGCCGGCGGCTGCGCGCTGGGCCGGTCCAACCGGGACCGGAAGCCTTGATTGACGGGCAGCGGCGCGCGCGCCAACAACCACTTGTAGGCCGGCCAGCGTTGAAGAAAACTCAGCGGCCCCAGCCGCACGCCGCCCAGACAACGCACGCAATCCACGCCCGCGCCCGGCCCCGCACAAACGCGGCGCGCGGCGTCAAACAACGTGGCGCGCGGACAGAGATACCAGAAATCATGGACGGTGACCACCAGCGGAAGGCCGGCCTGCTTCACCGCCGGCAGCAGGCCGGCGGAGAGGCCCAGCGCGTGCTGGACGTGGACCACGTCCGGGCGGAAATCGGCGGCGTGCTGGCGAAACAGCGCCTCGATCCGCGGATTGCGATAGTGCGCGTCGAACGTGGCCGCGCCGGTCAGATCGTTCACCACGCGGCGAACCGGCACGCCGGCCACCCCCTCCACGCGCACCGCGTACTCCGGCGCGCGCAGATCGCCAACCCGGCAGAAGACTTCCACCGTGTGGCCGCGGCCGGCCAGCCCAGCCGCCAAGGCCTGGGTATACGTCTCAACCCCGCCGCGCGCGGCCGGCGGATAGCCGTTGCTGACCAACAAGACGCGCATGCGCGCTCAACTCCGAGGAACAAAACCTCCCGCCGGCTGTCCACCGGCGGGAGGCAAGGCTAACCCTCAGCCGGTCGGCTTTAGTTCTTCTGCATGCTGGGCAGGAAGAGCAGATATAACTGCGGCGACACCGTCAGCGGCACAGCCACCGAAGCGCCGCCGCCCGTGATGGTCAGGGTCGCCGTCCCCAAACTAGCGGAGCCGGTGGTCTGGACGGTGAGCGTGTCCTTGCTCCACGGCGCGGCCTGGGTGGCGCTGGTGCCGCTGCCACTCGAGAAGCGGCAGGTGGCGCCGGCCGGACAGCCGCTGACCGTAAAGGTGGTGTCCGCGCTCAGGCCCAGCGCCCCCACCTCGAAGGCGACCGAGGTCTGGCCCACGCGCGCCACAACAGCCGAGGCCGGCCGCGCGCTCAGCACGCCGTTGGCCGAGACCGCGTCGCCGGCGCAGCGCGTCATGGGCGGGTTGAGCAGTTTAGAAGAGTCGAAGGTCGGCGTAAAGGACGCATCCGCGACCGCGGTCTGGTAGGCGGATACGACATTGCCGGAACCGCCCAGCGGCGTCGCCAAGTAATTCGCCTGCGTGCCGTTGTAAAAATAGTTCTTCGTCGTCGCCACGCGCAGATCGGCTTCATCAAGGTTGTGATACGCGTAGTCATTGAACCACACCACCGCCCGCAGCAACGGATAAGTCTGCATGCGCGTGTACGCGTCGGCCAGCCAGCCGCTCTTCGATTGAGTCAGTTGTTCCGTGCTGCCAATCTCGGCATGGACAATGGGCTTGGCGTAGCGGCACTGCAAGTCGGTGAGCACGGCATCATAGAGATACTCGTACGAGTCGGGCGCCGTGTAGCCCTTGTAGCCGTTCCAGTTGTAGCCGCTCAGGCCGATCCAGTCCACGTACGAGTCGCCGGGATAGTAGTTGTGCATATCGTTCCAGGCGTCGGCCGGGTTGCTGCCCCAATTCGGCGCCCACAGCCACTGCACGTTGTGGTGACCGGCGGTTTGCTGGGCATTGTAGAAGCGCTGCCACACGTAACGCCAGGTTTGGATAAACTTGGCCGTGTCGCCCTCGCCGCTGCCGTCCGTCTTCTGGTTGTAATCATGGCCGGCCCACCAAACTGAAGTGGTGATGTTCATCTCGTGCATGAAACGGATGATGAACGTCTGGTTGTACCAATTCGCCAATTGTTTGGCGCAGTTGTCAATCAACGTGTTGTAGTCGCCGTTGAGGATATTATCGTAATCGGCTGGGCCGGGGCTCGCCAGGATGGAGAGCGGCTCCCAGGTGATCATGATGGTGCGGCCATTGACGGCGCCGGGCTTGGCGACGTCATTGACCTTCCTGGGCAAGAAGCCGTCATCGCACGGGCCCACTTCATTGACTGAGCCAGGGACCAGAATATCCTGCCGATCCCACGGCCGGAAGTACATCACGATGCCCAAGTCCTTACCGGTGTTGGTCTCAAAACCCGTGATCTCGGTGGGATAAGTGTCCACCGGGCTGATGTGGGCGCCATGCACGATATAGCCGGCCGGCGCCGCGAAGGCCTGGGTTCCTATTGTTTGGCTGGCCGGGCCGGTCTGGCCCGCCGGGCCGGTCTCGCCGGCCGTGGCCGACGATACGGGCGCCAGGAGCAAACCCGCCGCCGTCACAAACGTCACCCCGGCCTGCCACAGCTGGGTCAGTGTTATCCGCATCATAAGCTCCTTGTGGGATCGCGGGTATGGAAGCGGGCCGGTCGCCCGGCCCGCTCAAACGTTACCGCTTGGTTCAGATCACGGCTGGGGCGGCCGCGAACTCCAGCCGGCCACCGCTTGCTTATACGCGGCGCTCGCGGCCGTCGAGGAATCGATCTGGAAGGTGGCCGGCGCCGCGCTTGGGTAGTAAAAAGCGTCCATGAAAGATGGATCATGGACGTAGATCATCGCCCGCAGGAGCGGATACTTCCGGGCGGCGCTGTAGGCGTCCACCAGCCAGGCGGCCTTGCGGTTGGGATCGTATTTATCTTCCACGCTGGCGAACTCCGGGATCACCTGCGGCTTGGCCGGATACAGCGCGGCCATTTCAGTCAACGGGCCGTTGAACAAAGCATCGAAGGTATCCCAGGTATAGGGCGTGCCGCCGTTGCCGCTCTCCGCGCCCCAATTGTAGCCATCCGGGCCCACCCAATCCACGTACGCATCGCCCGGATAGTAACTGGTGAAGTGATTCCAGGCTGGCTGGCTGGCTTCATCGGCGCCGTCCAGCCAATCCCGGCCGTTCGGGTTCCAGACCCAGATGACATTGGTGGCCGTGGGCGCCACACGGTCATGCACATAACGATACGCGGCGATGAAGCGCTCCGGCCCATCGACCACGGTGGGATCACCATAGCAGCCGGTCAGCACCTGGCCGCCGCAGTCGCCGGCCGGCACCGCATTCCATTTGGTCTCGCCATTGGCGCCGAAGGCGTTTTGGCCGGCCCAACTGTAGCTGGGGATGTTCATCTCATGGCCCCAGCGCACCATCACCGGGTAGCCCAGGGCGGCCAGATCGGTGGCCCACTGGGCCAGATAAGTATCCCAGGCGCCATTCAGAATATCCTGCAGGCTGAGCTTGGTCACATCTCCGAAGCCGCCGTTGCTGCAATCCGTGGGCATCCAGGTGATCAAGGACATGGCCCCCTTCGCGTGCACGACGTCCAACTGTTGGCGCAGCTTGGTGACATTATCCACCCATTTGCAGTTGAATCCGGCCGAGACCAGATACAGTCCGTGCGTCTTGCCCGTCAGGGCGATGGCGGCGTTCACTTCCCCCGGCCAGCCGGCATAAGTCACCAACGGCACATACAGGCCGGCCGCGTACGCGCCGGAGTCCTGGCTCAACAAAGGCATGTATAGCAGCATATCGTCGGCCGGCGCCACTTGAGCGCGCGCTGGCGCCGCTGGCCACCCGGCCGCCAACCAGGCGACAGCCAAGATCAACCGCATCAGATTTGATTTCATACCAATACCTCCATAAAGTTAAGCGTCCCAGAGGCACTCGACCTCCAGGCCGCCACCCGCACAATTATAGTCTAAGCCTCAGGCTCACCGTACCGGCTTGGTTGGCGCCCCGGCCGGCTGGGCGCGCAAACGCTCTTGCTTGGACAGCCGGCGCACCAGCCAGCCCGGCAGGTGTTCATAATGTTGGCCGGCCTGCGAACCGAGGAAGCTGGCCAGATGCCAGGCCGGGGCATACAACAGCCAATAGAGCTTGCGCGCCGGTCCGAGCGGCTGGGCGGAAATGTACCGGGCATCGCGCGCCAAGGTCCGCCCGAAGAGCAGGACCCGCTCTGTCAGACGCGGCGGGCGGGCATAGGCCGAGCCGGCGAAGATCCGGCGCATGCCGCGCGCGTGGTCGAGGTTCTGGGCAAACTGGTCTGCCAGGCCGTAATCGTGGCTGTGAATGACGGTCGAACGCGGCTCGTAGATCAAGGTGTAGCCGGCCTGGAGGACGCGATCCGCCCAGTCCGCGTCCTCGGCAAAATCCACGCGCCGGAAGGGGATCTGTTCCCAGACCGCGCGCCGCAGGCACGAACTGGTATTGCTGAACCAGGCATACCAAACGCGCCGGCGCTCATAATCG
>JAGOBN010000128.1:0-3436 GCA_017999235.1 Anaerolineales bacterium
GCCTGCACCGCTGCGCCGGGGAGTTCATCGCCCTGGCGGAGACCGATGTGTTTCTGCGGCGGCTGCTGGCGCTCGAGTCCCTGCGCGTGGTGAGCGGCCCGACGCTTTCGCGCAACCCGACGGTCAACGGCTACGAGCTGCGCGATTTCATCATCGCGGTGGAGTGAGGGCCGGATGCGCCCGGCGCGGCCGCGTTTGCCGCTGGGGCGGCGGAGGGCGGGGCTCGGATTAGCCGCCGGGCTGCTGGCGGCGGCCGCGGTCTACTATGCGGCGCAAGCGCCGGCCGCCGCGCCCAGCGCGTGTGCTCAGCCGGCGGCCGGAGACGCGGGGCCGGCCGCGTGTCAGACGTGCGCGCCGGCGGGCGGCTGGCCAACCCCGGCCGGGGCCGCGCCAGTCTGCGCGTATACGGTGGTGCGGACCTTCCCGCACGATCCCCAGGCGTTCACCCAAGGGTTGGTTTACCTCGAGGGCGAGCTCTATGAAGGCACAGGTCTGAACGGCCGGTCGGAATTGCGGCGGGTGGCCCTGACGACCGGGGCGGTGGTGCAGCGCGCGGCCCTGCCGGCCGAGCACTTCGGCGAGGGCGTGGCGGTCTTGGGCGACCGGATTTTCCAGCTCACCTGGCAGAGCCGGATCGGCTTTGTGTATGAGCGCGCCAGCCTGCAGCTGCGGCAGACGTTTGCTTACGAGACCGAGGGGTGGGGCCTGACGCACGACGGCCGGCGTCTGATCATGAGCGACGGCACCGCCGCGCTGTATTTTCTCGATCCCGCGACGCTGCGGGTCACCGGGCAGGTGGCGGTCAGCGACCAGGGTCAGCCGGTCACCCGGCTAAACGAATTGGAGTACATCCATGGTTTGGTGTACGCCAACGTCTGGCAGACCGACCGGATTGCCCGCATCGACCCGGACACGGGCCGGGTGGTGAGCTGGCTGGATCTGGCCGGCCTGCTGCCGACGGCTGACCGCGCCCAGCCCGTGGACGTTCTTAACGGCATCGCCTACGACGCGGCCGGGGACCGGCTGTTTGTCACCGGCAAACTGTGGCCCACGCTGTTTGAGATCACCCTGCGCGCTCAGCCCTGAGCCGTTTTGACCTCCGTCCCCGCTCGTGTCCTGTCCGCCTCCAGTACTTCCCTCCGCCCGCGATACAATTTCCCTCAATCACCAATCACCCAATCACCAATCACCCAATCCCCAATCCCCTATGCCCAACCGCCTCGCCGCCGCCCTCTCGCCCTACTTGTTGCAGCACCAAGACAATCCCGTGGACTGGTATCCCTGGGGGGAGGAAGCCCTGGCCCGAGCCAAGGCGGAGGACAAGCCGATCTTTCTCTCCATCGGGTATGCCGCCTGCCACTGGTGCCACGTCATGGCGCACGAGTCGTTTGAGAACCCCGCGACCGCCCAGGTGATGAACGAGTTGTTTATCAACATCAAGGTGGACCGCGAGGAGCGGCCCGACCTCGACTCGATCTATATGAACGCGGTGGTGGCGCTCACCGGGCATGGGGGCTGGCCGATGAGCGTTTTTCTCACGCCGGCCGGCGTTCCCTTTTACGGCGGCACCTACTTTCCGCCGGCCCCGCGCGGCGGGATGCCGGCCTTCACCCAGATCCTGGTGGGCGTGCAGGAGGCCTGGCAGAACCGCCGGGAACAGGTGGTCGAGGGCGGGCAGGGGCTGCTGGAGCACTTGCGGCAGGAAGCGGCGGCCGGCGGCTCAGACTTGCCGAGCCGCGCCGACCTGGCGGAGGTGGCGCAGAGCCTGGGGCGCGTCTTCGATTGGCGCTATCACGGCTGGGGCGGCGCGCCCAAGTTTCCGCAGCCGATGACGCTGGAGTTCTGCCTGCGGTATCACGTGCTGACCGGCGCGGCCGCGCCGCTGGAGATGGCGGTCAAGACCCTGCACGCGATGGCGCGCGGGGGGATGTATGACCAGCTGGGCGGCGGCTTTCATCGCTATGCCACCGATGCCCAGTGGCTGGTGCCGCACTTTGAGAAGATGCTGTATGACAATGCCCAGTTGGCGCGGGTCTATTTGCATGCCTGGCAGGTGACGCGCGAGCCGGATTTCCGGCGTGTGGCGGAGGAGGTGCTGGATTACATTCAGCGCGAAATGACGGACCCGGCCGGCGGTTTCTATTCCACCACCGACGCCGATTCCGAGGGGGAGGAAGGCAAGTTCTTTGTCTGGTCGGCGGCGGAGCTGGAAGCGGCGCTGGGCGCGGACGCGCCGCTCTTTAAGCAATACTATGGCGTGACGCCGGCCGGCAACTTTGAGGGCCGCTCGATCTTGTTTGTGCCGCAGGCGCTGGAGACCGTGGCGCGGAAATTCAACCTGACGCCGGCCGAAGCCCAGACGCGGCTGGCCGCCGCGCGTCAGACCCTATTGCCGCTCCGCGAGCAGCGCGTCCGGCCGGGCCTGGATGATAAAGTGCTGGCCGGCTGGAACGGCCTGATGTTGGCGGCGTTCGCCGAGGCGGCCCGGGTTTTTGACCGGGATGATTACCGCCGCACGGCGGCCGCCAATGCTGAGTTTTTGCTGACCACCCTGCGCGGGCCGGATGGTCGGCTGTGGCGCGCGTGGCGGCGCGGTGTGACGGCGCCGATCAGCGGCTATCTCGAAGATTACGCGAATGTGGCTGAGGGGCTGGTGGCGCTTTACGAAACCACGTTCGATGCGCGCTACCTCACCGCCGCGCGGGAACTGCTGGACCACGCGCTGGAACGCTTTGCCGATCCGGCCGGCGGCTTCTTCGATACCAGCGTTGACCATGAGGCGCTGGTGGTGCGGCCGAAGGACACGCAGGATAACGCCACCCCCTCGGGCGGGGCGATGGCGGTCACGGTCCTGCTCAAGCTGGCGGCCCTGACCGGGGAAGCGCCTTATCAGGCGGCGGCCGAGCGCGCCCTGGCCGCGGTGGGTCCGCTGCTGGCCCGCTATCCGACTGGCTTCGCGCAATGGCTGAACGCCCTGATCTTCGCGCTGGGCGAGCCGCAAGAAGTGGCCCTGGTGGGCGACCCGGCCGGCGCGGACTTGGCGGCGCTGCTGGCCGTCGTGTTCGAGGGTTACCGGCCGTTCCAGGTGGTAGCCCTGCGGCGCCCCGGTGAGCCGCCGGCCGTGCCGCTATTGGCGGGCCGGGAAGCGCTGGCCGGCCGGGCCACGGCCTATGTGTGTGAAAACTTCGCCTGCCGCCTGCCGGTGGCTGATCCCGCTGAACTGCGCGCCCAATTGCGGCGCCTGGCTGCGTCGGCGCCGTGAGCGATGGCCGGCCGCATTCATATCTGACAAAGTTTGGCTTAGTTGGAACACCGCGGAATGCGTTGCGATCGTTAAGGCTTGGCATATACTCGACTCTAGCCCGGCCGCTTAAATGAAAAGTGGCGGCTAGGCGGGAGTTTCGCCTTGGCGCCACAACTGCATTCACGGCGGCCC
>JAGOBN010000128.1:3536-8951 GCA_017999235.1 Anaerolineales bacterium
CCACGCAGGACCTTTACGTGGCTTTGACCGGCGATGATGCCAACCTGGGCGCGGCGGATGCGCCGTTCCGCACCGT
Organism: Anaerolineales bacterium; assembly: GCA_017999235.1. Next base: position 3,613 of record JAGOBN010000128.1, read on the forward strand.
GCAGCAGGCCGTTGAGGCCGCCTCGGCCGCCGGCGACGCCGTGATCCACATTCTGGATGCGGGGCCGTATGTCAGCACGACCATCAACAAGACGCTAAAACTGGCAGGCGCAAACACCACTCTCGCGGCGCTGACGCTCTCCAACAGCGCCCTGATCGTGGCCGGCACCAGCGGCGTCAGCGCGCCGGCGGTCACCGTCAACGCCGGCTCACGCGCCCAGGATGGCGTCAATCTGGCGGCGGCCGGCGGCACCGTGGCTTTAGCGGCCGGGACGTATCCGGAGACCTTGACCTTGAGCCGCGCGGTGACGGTGCAAGGGCCGGCCAGCGGCCCCCGCGCGATCATCGATCCAGCCAGCGGTGCGGCCGTACAGGTGACGGCCGGCGCCGGCAGCACCCTCGCCCACGTGGATCTCCAGGGCGCGGCCACCGGTGTGCTGGTCTCAGGCGGCAGCGGCCTGACGCTCTCCGGCCTCAATTTTGCCAGCACCGTCACGGCCGTCAGCGCCAGCGTACCCGTCAGCGCCACCGGCAATTACTGGGGCGATCCCAGCGGCCCAACGCACGCCGCCAACCCCGGCGCGGCCGGCTATCCGGTCACCGATAACGTCGCGTTCAGCCCGTGGTGCTCCAACCCGGCGCCGGCCTGCACGCCGCTGCGCGGGCCGCTGGCCAAGCTGGTTTTCACCACGCCGCCATCCAATGCCGCCGCGGCCGCCGCCCTCACACCGGCGGTGGTCGTGCAGGCTCAAGACACCTTCAATAATCCGGTCGCGCTCTACACCGGCACCATTACTGTGAGCGTGGGCGCCAACCCGGGCGCCAGCACGTTGGGCGGCACCCTGAGCCAATCGGCCAACGGCACGTCCGGCTCCGCCGCTTTTGGCAATTTGAGCCTCAACAACCCGGGCCTGGGCTACACCCTGGTCGCGGCCACCGCCGCGCCGGGCGGCGGTGTGATCACGGCCACCAGCACTTCCTTCAATATCTTCAATACGCCGCCGGCGGCCGTAAACGATCCGGCGGCGACGTTGGAAGATACCGCTGTGAATGTGGATGTGCTGGCCAATGACAGCGACCCCAACGGCGATTCTCTGCGGATCGTCAGCCTGCTTCCGCCGGCCAATGGCAGCGTGCTCACCGCCACGGCGGGGGTGACATATACGCCGGCCGCCAATTTCTTCGGCACCGATGTCTTCACCTACACCATTAACGACGTGTACGGTTCGGGTGTGGCCACCGGAACGGTCACGGTCACAGTCACCGGCGTCAACGATCCGCCCACCTATAACCTGGCCGCCGCCCCAGCCGTGAACGAGGACTCGGGCGCTTACACCAATCCGGCCTTCGCCTCAGCAATCGCGGCCGGCCCGAACGAGACCGGCCAGACCGTGAGTTTCGCGCTGACCAACACGAACAACAGCCTGTTTAGCGCCCAGCCCGCGCTGTCCGCCGGCGGCCAGTTGACCTTCACGCCGGCCGCCAATGCTTTTGGCTCGGCCACCGTCTACGTGACCGCCTCGGATAACGGCGGCACTGCCAATGGCGGCCAGAACACCGCCGCCGTGCAGACCTTCGTCATCACCGTCAATGCGGTGAATGACGCGCCCGCCTTCACGGTCCCGGTCACCGCGGTTGTGGCGCTGGAGGATGCCGGCCCGGTGACACAGGCCGGCTTCGCCACCGGGATGACCGCCACTGAGACCGGCCAAACGCTCAACTTCCTGCTCTCCCCCACCACGCCGCTCTCTTTTACCACTCAGCCGGCCATCAACGCCGGCACGGGCGACCTCACCTTCCAGGCCGCGCCAAATGTGTTCGGCGTGATCACCGTCACGGCGCGTCTGCAGGACAATGGCGGCACTGGCAATGGCGGCGTCGATACCACGGCCCCGCTCACATTCACCCTCACGCTCACCCCGGTGCCGGATCCGCCGGCGGCCGGCGCGGATGCGACGACGATCACTGAAGACGCCGCGCTGCTTAACTTCAATGTGCTGGCCAATGATACTGATCCGGATGTTCAGGCGTTGACGGTCACGGCGGTGGGGACCACCGGGGCCGGCGCAACGACGTTCACGGCCGGCGGCGTGGCCTTCACGCCCACCGCCGATTTCAACGGCGCCGCGGTCTTCACCTACACGGTCAGCGACCCCACGGCGCGCACCGCCACGGCCACGCTGACCGTAACCGTGACCCCCGTCAACGATCCGCCGCAGTTCACGCTGACGGCGCCCACGCTGACCCGCCTGGAGGACTCGGGCGCGTTCTCACAGAGCGCGGCCAACGCCATCCAGCCCGGGCCAGCCACCGCCGGCGATGAGGCCGGCCAACAGCTGACTTTTCAGGTCAGCCACGCCTTCCCGCTGTCTTTCACGGTCCAGCCGGCGCTGGACAGCGCCGGCACGCTCTCCTTCACGCTGGCCGCCAACGCCTTTGGCGTCGTGCCGCTCAGCGTCCAGTTGCGGGACAATGGCGGCGGCGCGGACACGTCCGCCAGCCAGACCCTGACGCTGACCATCACGGCCGTCAACGACGCGCCGGACTTTGCCAATGGCGGCGATCAGACGGCGGCGGAGGACGCCGGCGCGCAGACGGTGGCCGGCTGGGCGGCGCCGCTGAACCCCGGCCCCGCTGAACTGGCCCAAACGTTGACCTTTGCCGTGACGAACACCCAGGCGAGCCTGTTCAGCGCGCCGCCGGCCGTGAATGCCGCCGGCGATCTGACGTACACGCCGGCCGCCAACGCTAACGGCGCCGCCCAGGTCTTCGTCTCCGCGCTGGATAACGGCGGCACCGCCAACGGCGGCGTGAACCAATCCATCACCCGCACGTTCACGCTGACCCTCACCGCCGTGAACGACGCCCCCAGCTTCGCGCTGGCCGCCGGCCCCACCGTCCTGGAGGACTCCGGCGCGTTTAGTCAGGCCAATTTCCTGACCAGTTTGCGGTCCGGCCCGGTGACGGCCGCGGACGAGGCCGGCCAGGCGGTGACCGTGGCGGTCACCAACAGCGTGCCGGCGTTGTTCGCGGCTCAGCCGGCCCTGGATGGCGCCGGCGCGCTCACCTTCACGCCGGCCGCCAACGCCAACGGGTCCGCCACCGTAACGGTGACGGCCCAAGACGACGGCGGCGTGCTCAACGGCGGCGCGGACACGACCGCGCAGACGTTTGTCATCACCCTCACACCAGTGGCGGATGCGCCGCTGGCGAGCGCGGATGTGCTGACCGTCACGGAAGACAGCGGGCTGGGCGTTCTCGACGTCCTGCTCAATGACCGCACGCTCGACGGCGGCAATCTGACGGTGATTGGTTTTTCGGCGGCCGGCCACGGGGCGTTGGCTTTGGCGGCGCCGCAGTTGGCGTACACCCCGGACGCCGATTACTTCGGCGCGGACGCCTTCACCTACGTCATCACCGACGCGGCCTCGCATCTGACGGCGACGACGAGCGCGGCCGTGACGATCCTGCCGGTCAATGATCCGCCGAGTTTTACCAAGGGCATGGATATCACCCGCCCGGAAGATTCGGCGGCGGTCACATTCCTGAATTGGGCCACCGGCTTGAACGCCGGCCCGGTCAATGAAACGGGCCAGGCGCTGACCTTCGTGGTCACCACCAGCGCGCCGGCTTTGTTCGCGGCCCAGCCCACGCTGGACGCGGCGGATGGCAGCTTGAGCTTCGCGCCGGCGCCCAACGCCTTCGGCTCCGCCACGGTGTGGGTCAGCGCGCATGATGACGGCGGCACCGCCAGCGGCGGGGTGGATACCTCGGCGCCGCAGACCTTTGTCATCACCCTCACCCCGGCCAATGACCCGCCGACGGCGGCGGCCGATCACTTCCAGGTGGCCGTCAACAGCGCCGCCAACGCCCTGGATGTGCTGGCCAATGACTCAAGCGCGCCGGACAGCGGCGAGACCCTCAGCCTCAGCGCGGCCGGCCCGGCGCTCAGCGGCACGGTGTCCATCGCGCCGGGCGGCGCGGGCTTGCTGTATACCCCGGCGGCCGAGGTCAGCGGCACCGATACCTTCACTTACACCGTGGCCGACGGCCAGGGCGGCACGGCTGAAGCGGTGGTGACCGTGACGATCGGGCAGCCGGCCAGTGCCGTGTATCTGGCGGCGGTGTGGCGGGATTTTGTGGCGCGGCCGGATCTGGTGGGCGCGTTCAGCCTCAACCCGGCCAACCCGGCCGCCGGCCAGCCGGTGCTGATCACGGCCGTCATCACTAACCAGGGCGCGGCCGCCAGCGGCGCGTTCTGGGTGGATTTCTACGTCAATCCTAACCCGCCCCCGACCGCGGCCAACCAGCCCTGGGACCGGCGCTGCGGGTTGACGCCGTGCGTGGGCATTGCCTGGTTTGTGCCGGGGCCGTTGGCGCCGGGCCAGAGTGTGACCCTCGACTCGACGGCGACCAGTTATTACGGCCGCAATACTGTCTGGTCCGGCGCGCTGCCCAGCGGCGCCAACGCCTTGTACTTGTACGTGGACAGCTGGAATTGCGACCCCAGCACGAGCGCGTGTGTGGCCGATGGCGCGGTGTTGGAGGGGGACGAGACCAACAACCGGTTCGCGCGCACGGGATTGGGGCCGCTGGAAACCTCGGCGGACGCCGCGCCGCTGAGCGCGTCTTTCAGCCTGGATCTGCCGGCGCGGCCGGCGCAGCCCGCGGGAGAGTGACCTATGCGCCGTCGTTTTCTGCTGGTGGGGGGATGGGGTTTGGCGTTGGCGTTGGCGGCGGTCAACGGCCTCGCTCCGGCGCGGCTGGCGGCGGCGCAGCAGCCTTCGCCGCGGCCGCCGTTATCGGCCACCGATCAATATCTGACCGCCATCGCGCCGCCGCCAACCCAGCCGGCCGGAGGGGGGGAGGGGGGCGGCGGCTCAGCGCCAACGGAGGTGCCGGCCAGTGTGACGGCCTCGCCCACACCCCGGCGCGTGACGCGGACGCCGCTGGCCACGCCGACACCCGGACCGACCCAGACGCCGCGGGTGATTGTGCAGACGGTGGTGCAGACCGTGCAAGTGCCGGTGGTGCGGACGGTCTCAGTAGTTGAAACCGTGGTCGTCGTGGTCACCGCGCCGGCCGGCCCGGCCTCCCCCACCCCCACGCACACCCTGGAGCCGGTGGGCGCCGGCCCCGTCGCCGCCAATCTGCCCAGCGGATGGCTGTGGGTGTTGATCCTGTTCCCGGTGGTGGCGATCGCGCTGGCGGTGCTCTGGCTGCTGCGGCGGGATTTCATCCTGCCGGGCATTTACCCGCCGGCCAGCCGGCCCCGGCGGATCGGCCGGCTGCTCGGCCGCCGCAAGAAGACCGATCAGCCGCGCTGGCCCGAGTAGCGGC
>JAGOBN010000129.1 GCA_017999235.1 Anaerolineales bacterium
GCGTAATCTCATGAAAGCCTGACCCCCGGCGCGCCGCGTTAGGACGCGGGCCGGCAAATGTGATACAAACAGGCCACTCACCCGTGGCCTGTTTTGTTTAGCCGGCCCGCCGCAATGTTTCAGGAGGCGACCATGCCCGGAGAACTGACGCACTACCAAAACGACCCGCGCTGGAAGGATAAACCGCTGGGCCTGACCACCGACGCCGGCAGCACGATTGGCCTCTTTGGCTGCCTGCTCACCAGCTTGACGATGGTGGCCAACGCCCTGGGCGCGGATGAGACGCCGGACAGCCTGAACGAGAAGCTGAAAGCCGCCGGCGCTTTTCAGGGGCCGTGGGTGCGCGCCCATCTGATTGGCTCGGTCCTGCCGGGGGTCCGCTACGCGCGCGCCGTGGAGTGCCGCGATACCGCCGCGCCGTTGGCCGAGATTGACGCCAGCCTGGCGGCCGGCCAGCCCGTGATTGTACAGGTGGATTACTCGCCCGACCCCGGGGTGCAGGATCATTGGATTGTCATCTATGCCAAGCAGGGCGATGACTACCTGATCCGCGATCCGTGGCAGGGCGCCAAATCCAGCCAGACCCTGGTGCAGAAGTATGGTCATGCCGGCGGGCCGGCGGACATCATCAACCGCGTCATCTGGCTCGCCGGCCAGCCGGCCGCCGGCGCTTCCAGCGCTCCCCCGCCCGCCGCCCCGGCCAAGCCAGCCAGCCCGGCTCCCCAACCGGCTGCCGCGCGTTCGGCCCCGCCCCCGGCCGCCGGCGACGCGCTGGAGGTGGTCACCCTGACCGATCAGCTCACGCTCCGCGCGCAGCCGCAGATTGCGGACCACAACGTCCTGCGCCGCTACGCCGCCAACACCCGTCTGCGCGTCCTGGAGCCGGCCGCCGCGGCGCGGTCCAAGATCGGCCAAACCGGGCAGTGGCTCAAAGTCCAGGATATTGAGGGGCAGGCGGGCTATGTGGCGGCCTGGTACGTCACGCCGGCCGAAGCGCCGGCGCTGGGGCCGCGCCCAGCCGTGGCCGGCCCGCGCGCCGACCCGGCCGCCCGTCTGGTGGTACGGACCACCGCCGAGGGCGTGGTGCTGCGCACCGCGGCACGGGTGGCGCCTGACACCCAGCTCAAACTGCTGCCGCCCAACGCCGAATTGCTGGTGATTGAAACCGGCGACGCGGCGCCGAAGATCGGCCAGCCTGGGCAGTGGCTGCAAGTGCGGGATCTGCAGGGCGCCCAAGGCTTTGTGGCGGCCTGGTTTGTGCGCCGCGGGTAACGCCACGCGGTGGGCCCGTCATTAAAGACAGCGCGCCCTGGAGGTTCAGGGCGCGCTGGGGGTTAAGAGGGAAAAGCTCCGCGAGTTGGAGTAGAAGCCGGCGGCCCGCAATGACCGAAAAACCGCACCGCTGGCGCTTACCCAAACCGCCGCTGGCGAAAGCACGGGAGCCGGCACACTTGCAGGGTCATTAATTCCCGATTATCCGCTCCGAAGGAGCGCTCGGGTGGCCTGGGCCGGACCGCGCCCCGCGCAGTTGGCGGCGGCGCCGGGGCCAAACCGCATGACTCGCGAAGCTTTTCTTTGGTGAGTCGACTCTATGCCGCGCCAGGGTCAGAGTCAATCAGCGCTCAGCTTAAAGAAAGTACCGATTGCACGACGAGGCACAAAAGTGACCAGGCCCGCTTAGGGCCGCGCCCACAGGGGCTGCAGCACGGCTATTGCGCCGGCCAGCCGGCGCGCGATGCGCTCTAAATAGGCGTCATTGAACGCTTCGTAAGGGACTGTTTCATACACCTTGGTCCAGCCCCGGTCCCACATCTCAGCTTCCCACTGCGGGCCGAGCGCGGCCTTAACCGCCACCATGTGCGCCGAGAACGCGTGCAGCCAGGCCGCGTTTTCCAGCCGGTCGCGGCTCTCAAAATGCAGCCCCACCTCCAGCCGGCCGCGGCGCTCGCCCAGATTCCAGACTTCATAGTGCTGGCGCGGATCGCCGTAATAGAGCTGGCACAGCCAGCTGCGGTGGGCGCTCTGAAAACGGCGCAGGGGCGCCGGCAGATGGACGCGGGTGGCGGCCGGCAGTCCCGCCATAAATTGCGAGGAGGTCAGGCGAGCCATGGTGGGCAGCATCTCCTGGCTGGGCCGGGGCGTCTGGGCGGCCCTGGCCCGGCGGCCCGAATTCACCGGCGCAGGGTCGCCACCAGCCGTGTCGGGAATTCCAGCAAGTTAAGGGCGTCGTAGATCGACGCCGCAACCAAATCGGCGTTGACCAGCGCTTCCACCGCCAGGCCCTCGTCGCCCAGCACGGCGATACCAATCGCCGCGGTCTTCAACATCGCCGCGTCATTGGCGCCCTGACCGACGGCGATCACGTGCTCAGCGCCCAAAGCCCGGACATAGTCCGCTTTTTGCTCGGCTTCGCCGCCGGGCTGGAGGCGCACGGCCCGCAGGCCAAGCTGCAGGTCAATCGCCGCCTGCCGGCCATAGGTGTCCGCGGTGAGCAGATGCACCGTCAGCCGGTCTTTGAGCGCCGCCACCAGCCGCGCCACCTTGTCCAGCAGATGTCCGTCCTTGGCCAGTGTGCCGTTGACGTCGCACACCAGGTGCTCCACCTGCAGAATGCCCCGTCCGGGAATCGTGAGTTCAATCATGCTTGTGCTCCGCCGGCCTCAGCGCGCCTCCACCACCAACGCCGTCACGTCGTCCGGGGGCGGTTCCGCGCCCGCCCACTCGGTCACCTGCCGCAGCAGCGCGTCCGCCAAGGCGTCCGCGTTGAAATAATCCCGCAAGTGTAAAAACCGGGCCAGCGTCGGGCTGTCGGCCACGGCCGCCACCCCGGCCGAGAGCGCGATGTACGCGTCGCCGGGCGCGAACTCCAAGGGCTGGCCGGCCGACTGGACCCGCTCTGGCAGAAGCTGATGCCGGCTGGGTGCGTGGGCCGGCGGCAGCGGGATCAAGGTGGCGTCCGCCAGCCGGAAGAAGTGCAGCACGCCCGGCGCCGCCGTGTGCGTCAAGGCCCGCCGGAACGGATCCAGGACCACGCGCAGCGTCATGGCAAACCCCACCGCGCCCAGCTGCTCTTCAATCGACCCCGGCGGCCGCGGCAGGGGCAGCGGGATGCCCAACTGGTCGAGGTTTTCCGGCTGCTGAACCAGCGCCAGCAGGCGCAGCGCATCCGGATGATACGACAGGCGGCCATCCACCACAGACTCGTGGCGCGCGCCGCGGCCGGCCAACGTACGGTAGGCAACTTGAAAATCGGGCATGGCCCAATCCTATCACGGCCGGCGCCCGGCATTGAACCCGGCCTATCCAGCCGGCTCATCTTTTGGTAGAATGTTTCCCGGCCGGGCGACAACGCCCGGACTTTCATGCCGCCTCCCCGCATCTGCGTGTCCCGCCTTGGGCGGGATGATTGGGCGGCTTAGATAACGCAAAGGAGTTTCGCTATGTCTCTCATCTCCATGAAGGCCCTGCTGGAGACGGGCGTTCACTTTGGGCATCGCACCCAAAAGTGGCACCCGAAGATGAAGCCGTACATCTTCACCGAACGCAACGGCATTCACATTATCGACCTGCAGCAGACGGTGGCGGCGCTGGATGCCGCCTTCGCGCTGGTGCGGGAGACGGTCGGCCGGGGCGGCAGCGTGCTGTTCCTGGGGACCAAGCGCCAGGCGCAGGAAAGCATCCAGAAGGAAGCCGAGCGCTGCGGCATGCCCCATGTCAACCAGCGCTGGCTGGGCGGCACCCTCACCAACTGGCGCACCATCAAGCAGCAGATTGAAGAACTGCAGCGGCTGGAAGAGGGCAAAGCCACCGGCCACTTCGAGCGCTTGACCAAGAAAGAGCAGCTGATGATCGACCGCCGCATCGTCAAGCTGCAAGACCGCCTGGGCGGTATTCGCGGCATGACCAAGCTGCCCGATCTGCTCTTCATTGTGGACGTGCGCCGGGAAGACACGGCCGTCCACGAAGCCAATATCCTGGGCCTGCCCGTCATCGCTCTGGTGGACACCAACTGCGATCCCAGCGGCGTGGACTACGTCATCCCCTCCAACGACGACGCCATCCGGGCCATCAAGCTGATCACGGCCAAGGTGGCGGATGCCGTGCTGGAAGGCGCGGCCCTGCGCAAGGACGAGCCGGGCGCGACGGACGGCGCCGACCTGTACGGCGGCGAAGTGATCGACAAGGACGAAGACCTGCTCGGCCCGGCCACGCTGGCCAAGATGGGCTCGGGCGAACTCAGCTTTGAAGAGGCCGCCGGCCAGGCGCCGGCGGGCGAGGGCAAATAAGGGCATGGAAATCTCAGCTCAAATGGTGAAGGACCTGCGCGAAGCGACCGGCGCCGGCATCCTGGATTGCCGCAAGGCGCTGGCGCAGCACGACGGCGATTTCGATAAGGCGGTCGCCTATCTGCGGGAAAAAGGCCTGGCGGCCGCGGCCAAGAAGCTCGGCCGCGAAGCCAAAGAAGGCAAGCTGGAGCTCTACAGCCACGCCGGCGGCCGCGTGGGCGTGATGGTGGAAGTCAACTGCGAGACAGACTTCGTGGCCCGCACCGAGAAGTTCCAGGCCTTCGCGCACGATCTGGCGCTGCACATTGCGGCGACGGCGCCGCGCTACATGGATGTGACCGACGTGCCGGCCGACGTGCTGGACGCCGAGCGCGCCATCGCCCGCAACCGCGCCAAGGAAGAAGGCAAGCCCGAAAAGATCTGGGACAAGATCGTAGACGGCCGGCTGGAGAAGTTCTACCAGGAGGTCTGCCTGCTCAAGCAGCCCTTCGTCAAAGACGAAAGCGTCACCATCGCGGAGCTGCTGAAACAAGCCGTCTCCGCGGTCGGTGAGAATGTGATCATCCGCCGCTTTTTGCGGTGGGAACTAGGCGAATCAGCCAACTGAGTGACGCCCGAACGGGTGACTGCGCTCCAGCAGTCACCCGTTTTTTTCGCGGCGATCCGGAGGACAAACATGGCGGCTCCCACTTATCGACGCATCCTGCTCAAACTCGGCGGCGAGTCCCTGGCCGGCATCGGCGGGCTGGGCATCAACCCGGACAACGCCGAGGAGATCGGCGCCAAAATCAAGCAGGTCAAGGAACTGGGTGTCGAAATCGCCCTGGTGATCGGCGGCGGCAATTTGTGGCGCGGCCGGGAGGGCCTGCAGCACGGCATGGAACGCGCCACCGCCGATTACATCGGCATGATCGGCACGGTCATGAACGCGCTGGCGCTGCAGGACGCGCTGGAGCGGCTGGGCGTGTATACGCGCGTCCAGACCGCGGTGGAGATGCGGGCCGTGGCCGAGCCGTACATCCGCCGGCGCGCCATCCGGCATCTCGAGAAGGGCCGGGTGGTCATCTTCGCCGCCGGCACCGGCAATCCGTATTTCACCACCGACTCGGCCGCGGCGCTGCGCGCCATGGAAATCGACGCCGATGTGATGGTGAAGGCCACCAAGGTGGACGGCGTCTACGACGACGACCCCAAGCTCAACCCCAACGCCAAGAAGTTTGAGACCATCTCCTACATCGACGCGCTCAACCGCCGGCTGAAGGTGCTGGACAGCACCGCCATCAGCCTGTGCATGGACAACAGCCTGCCCATCCTGGTGCTCAACCTGTGGGAAGGCGACGCCCTGGCGCGGGCGGTGATGGGCGAGAAGCTCGGCACCATCATCGGGAAGTAGGCGCGGCCGGGCCGCCCCGGGAGCGCCCCTTGCAACCTATGCCCCGGCCGGGTATGCTTAAGGGGCTGCGAACATCACCCCCATTTTCATCACCACACAACGCCTATGGTCAAAGACGCTTTGCACGAAGCCGAAGGACGCATGAAGGGCGCGCTCACCGCCCTGGAAGAGAACCTGAACGGAATCCGCACCGGGCGCGCTTCGCCGGCGCTGGTGGAGAAGCTGGCCGTGGAATACTACGGCGCGCCGACCCAGCTCCAGCAGCTGGCGTCCATCAGCGTGCCTGAGCCGCGCCAGCTGCTCATCAAACCCTTCGACGCCGCCTCGCTCAAAAACATTGAGAAGGCCATCCAGAGCTCGGACCTGAACCTGACGCCGGCCAACGACGGCAAGGTGATCCGGCTGAACCTGCCGCCCCTGACCGAAGAACGCCGGCGCGACCTGATCAAGGTCGTCCACCATCGGCTGGAGGAAGCGCGCGTGGCCATCCGCAACGTGCGCCGCAGCTCGCATGACGACCTGCGCGAATTCGAGAAGGAAAAGCTGATCTCGGAAGACGAGCTGAAGCGCGGCGAAGCGGAGCTCCAAAAGCTGACCGATAAACACGTCGCCCGCGTGGACGAACTCGGGGCGCGCAAAGAAGCCGAGATCAAGGAAATCTAATCCGGCGCCGTCCGCCGGCCGCTGGAGTCTGACGACTGTCTATGGCCACCGATCCCGCCGCGCCCGCCTTTGAACGCGTTCCTCAGCACGTCGGCATTATCATGGACGGCAACGGCCGCTGGGCCATCGGCCGCGGCCTGCCGCGCCTGGCCGGCCACCGCGCCGGCGTCGAGAACCTGCGCCGCATCATCTCGGCCTGCGTGGAATTCGGGGTCAAGCATCTGACCATCTACGCCTTCTCCACCGAGAATTGGGGCCGCCCGCCCGAAGAGGTGCGCGGCCTGCTGTTTATCCTGGACGAGGTGCTGGAACGCGAACTGGCGGAACTGCACAAGGAAGGCGTGCAGCTGCGGCACATCGGCCGGCTGGAAGGTCTGGCCCCCTCCACGCAAAAGAAAGTGGTCCAGGCGGTGGAGCTCACCCGCCACAACGACCGCCTGGTGCTGAACGTCGCCTTCAACTACGGCGGCCGGGCGGAGATCGTGCATGCCATCCGCCAGATGCTGACGGACGGCGTCGCCCCGGACCAAGTGACCGACGAGCTGGTCAGCCGCTACCTGTACACGGCCGGCCAACCCGACCCGGATCTGATTATCCGCACCGCCGGCGAGCTGCGCGTCTCCAATTTCCTGCTCTGGCAGGGCGCATACGCCGAGTACTACGCCGCCGGCGTTTTCTGGCCCGATTTTGACAAAGAACAATTCCGCCGCGCCCTGGAGCACTTCGCCGCCCGTGAGCGGCGCTTCGGGCTGACGTCGGCGCAAATCGCTTCCGCCTAAGCCCCGCGGATGCTGCTCGACCGCCTCGCCATCGTCATCCCGATCATCCCGCTGGCCGTGTGGGTGATCTATCTGGGCGGCCCGGTGTACGCGGTGGCCGTGCTGGCGCTATTGCTGGTTGGCGCGCGCGAGTACGGGCGCATGTTTCTGGCCGGCGGCCAGCGGCCGGCGCTGCCGGTGCTGCTGGGCGGGGTGCCGGCGGTGGCGGCCGCGCACGGCCTGGCGCTGCCGGGCGTGGAAGTCGGCTGGGTGTTCGCGCTGCTGCTGGTCGCCAGCCTGGTCTGGCATCTGGTGGATTATGAGCGCGGCGCGCCGGGGGCCGGCACGGATTTCGCGGTGACCTTGGGCGGCCTGGTGTACCTGGGCTGGATGGGGGGGTATTTTCTCGCGCTGCGCGCCCTCCCCGACGGCTTGTGGTGGAGCGCCACCATCTTCAGTTCCATCTGGCTGGCGGACAGCGCCGCCTACGTGGCCGGCCGGCGCTTTGGCCGGAACTTTCTGGCGCCGCGCCTGAGTCCCAAAAAGACCTGGGAAGGGTATGTGGGCGGCGCCGTAGGCGGCGCGCTGGGCGCCGGCCTCCTGGCCGCGCTGTGGGGGCTGGGCGCTGGCCCGGGCAGCCTGGTGGGCTGGCCCGCCGGCCTGGGGCTGGGGGCGTTGACGGCGCTGACCGGTCCGATTGGCGATTTAGGGATCTCGATGCTCAAACGCCAGACAGGCGTCAAGGACGCCGGCCACGTCATGGCCGGCCACGGCGGCGTCTTGGACCGGATCGACTCCTGGCTGATCGCCATCCCGCTCGGCTATTACGGGGTGCTGCTGCTGCAGACCTGGCTCCGATGATCATTTAGCGCCGCCGGCCCGCGGCGCCGACCCAACCCGCCGGCTGTGCGCCGGCCGACCCCTCCCGGAGGAAATATATGAGCGAGAAACCCGATCGCAACCTGGCGCTGGAACTGGTGCGCGTGACAGAGGCGGCCTCGCTGGCGGCCGGCCGCTACATGGGCCGCAACGACAAAGAGGGCGGCGACAAAGCCGCCGTGGACGCCATGCGGCTGGTCCTCAATACCGTCGACATGGACGGCATCATTGTGATCGGCGAGGGCGAGAAGGACGAAGCGCCGATGCTCTTCAACGGCGAGAAACTGGGCCTGGGCGTGCCGCCGCAGGTCGACATCGCCGTGGACCCGATCGACGGCACCCGGCTGCTGGCGCTCGGCCGCCAAAACTCGCTCTCCACCGTGGCCATGGCGGACCGCAACACGATGTTCAACCCCGGCCCGATCGTGTACATGGACAAGATCGCCGTCGGCCCCGGCGCGAAAGGCGCCATTGACCTGGAGGTCTCGCCCGCCGTCAACCTGCGCAGCGTGGCGCGCGCGCTGGGCAAAGAAATTCGCGACCTGACCGTGATGGTGCTGGACCGCCCGCGCCACGACAAACTCATCGCCGAAATCCGCAAGGCCGGCGCCCGCATCCGGTTGATCACCGACGGCGATGTGGCCGGCGCGCTGATGACGGCCTGGCCCGAGTCCGGCGTGGACATGCTCATGGGCGTGGGCGGCTCACCCGAGGGCGTGATCTCGGCCTGTGCGCTGAAGTGCATGGGCGGCGAGATCCAGGCCAAGCTTTTCCCGCGCAACGAAGATGAAGCCCGCCGCACCCGGGAAATGGGGTACAACCTCGACCAGATCCTGAGCACCGACGACCTGGTGCGCTCTGACAATGTCTTCTTCGCCGCCACCGGCATCACCGACGG
>JAGOBN010000130.1 GCA_017999235.1 Anaerolineales bacterium
GTCAATCATAGCGACTCCCGCGCTATTCCGCAAGAGAAGAACGCTCCGAAAACGTCAAAATAACCTGGAATGCGCCGGGGTTAGAGGCTGGAACGGGGGCCGAAGGTAGCGCGGTAGCGCCGGCTCACCTCGTCTTCGATGCCGTCGGCAAAGGCGTGGAACTGCGCCAGGGCGGCGCGGCCGGCGTCGGTGAGGTGCGCCCCGCCCCCATGGTGGCCGCCGATGGCGGTCTCCACGATTTTTTCGCCCAGGCCGTGCTCGATCTCCTGGACCTTCTCCCAGGCGCGGCGGTAGGGCACGTTCAACCGTTCAGCGGCGGCGCTGATGGAGCCGGTATCGGCAATGGCTTCCAGCAGCCGCACCCGCCACGGGCTGAGCACCACCTGGCCGTCTTTTTCGAGCCACACGTTGAAACGAGGCACCATATGCCCTCCCCACCAGAAAATCAGCCGGCTTAAGACCCGCCCGCGCGCACAAAACTTAACCGCAGTGCCCGCCGGGTGGCGGCCGTAAGCTTGTAGGGCTCAGCCAGCCGCAGGCCGGCCACCCAGACAATCGCGTCGGCGCCGGCGGTCACCAGCGGCCAGCGCTCACGCCAGGCAGCCGCCATTTTCGCGTTAATCATAAAATCCGCCAGTTTCAGCGAATGCCCGCCCAGGCCCAACGGCTGAAAGCGGTCCCCGGGCCGGCGGCGGCGCAGCGTCAGGTCAGCCGGCAGACGGTCGGCATCCACCACCACTGACCACGGATCAGGCGCGAGTGGGGGAGCGCTGGGCGCCGGCAGCGGGTGGGTCTCAAAACGCCAGCCTGGCCCGAGCTGGCCGGCCTCATCCAGCCACGGCTGGTCGGCCGGGAAAGGCGGCGCCGCCCACGGCTCCACCACCACGGCCGCCGCCGTCACCCGCACGCGCAGCCCGCCCAACACATCCGCGGTGCGGCCCGGCGCGGCGCGCCGGATAAACCGGACCGCCGCCTCAATCGGCGAGAAGTCCACGTCCCGGCCTTCTGGACGCAGCCGCTGCACGGCCGACCGCAGCAGGGCGCGCTGTTCCGGCGCGGCCAAGTCCAGCCATGCCGCCTTGTCAAAAACCACGCCGGCGGGCGGACCCGGCCGAACCACGCGTTCCCAGGCGGCGGCCACGGCCGCTTCCACCAGCGCATACTCGCCGGCGGCCACCGCCGCGGTCCGGCCCAGCACCGCGCGCAGGTTGGGGTTGTAGCGCTCCAGCTCCGGCAGGAGCTCATGCCGCAGCCGATTGCGAAAAAAAGTGGTGTCGTGGTTGGTCACATCCTGGAGCGGGTTCAAGCCGCGCGCGCGGCAGTACGCTTCCACCTCCGCCCGGGTCACCGTCAGCAACGGCCGCACCACCTGCACCTCGGGGAAGGCGGGGTCGGGCAGCGGCGCGCGCGGCCGCATGCCGCGCAGGCCGGCCAGACCGCTGCCGCGCAGGAAGTGCATCAACACGGTCTCGGCCTGATCATCCGCGGTATGGGCCACCGCCACCCAGCCGGCGCCGGCCGCCCGCGCCGCCCGCCCAAGAAACTGGTAGCGCAGAGCGCGGGCCGCCTCTTCCACGGATTGGGCGTGCGCGGCGGCGTGCGCGCGGGTGTCCACGCGCGCGGTTTCAAACGGCCAGCCGCGCAGTTCGGCCTCCCGCTGCACCCGTGTGACCTCGCCGGCCGCCTCCGGGCGCAGTCCGTGATCCAGGCAGGCCACCCACAGCCGCCAGCCGAGCGGGCCGGCCAGCTCCGTGAGCGCGTCCAGCAGGGCCAGGCTGTCCGGCCCGCCGGAAACGCCTACCACCAGCCGCGCGCCGGGCGGCAGCCACCCGTGCTCGTCATTCTCCATCTGCAGGCGTTTGACCAGGTCCACGCCGGCGATTATAGATCACGCGCTGGATAGGAAATTGGTTTTTGGGACATAACGGCGCCGTATGCGTAATTTTGCGGATGGTATAATCTTCGTCCGCAGGCAGGAGGCTAACTTGCAGCGATTTGGCAATGTACTCATGCGGCCGCTTAAGTGGCTGCTGGGGCGCTTTTCACTTGACATTGGCATTGACCTTGGCACCGCTAACACCCTGGTTAACGTGCGCGGCAAGGGCATCGTCCTGAACGAGCCGTCGTGGGTGGCGATCGACAAAAAGACCAAAGAACCCAAAGCTATCGGGCTGGAGGCCAAAGAGATCGCCGGCCGCACGCCGGCCAACATCGTGGCCATCCGGCCTTTGCGCGACGGCGTGATCTCCGAATTCGAGATCACCGAGGCGATGCTGGAATACTTCATCGGCAAGGCGCACGAGCAAAGCCTGGTGCCGATCCCCAGCCCGCGGGTGGTGGTGGGCATCCCGTCCGGCGTGACCGAAGTGGAAAAGCGCGCCGTGTACGACGCCACCATCGCGGCCGGCGCGCGCGAGGCCTTCTTGATTGAAGAGCCGATGGCGGCGGCGCTGGGGGCCGGCCTGCCGGTGGGCGAGCCGCGCGGCTCGATGATCGTGGATATCGGCGGCGGCACCACCGAGGTGGCGGTCTTCTCGATGGGCGGCATCGTGCTCTCGCGCTCCCTGCGCGTGGCCGGCGACGAGATGGACCAGGACATCATCCAGTACGTGCGCAACAAATACAATCTGCTGATCGGCGAGCGCATGTCGGAACGCGCCAAGATCGCCATCGGCTCGGCCTACCCGCTGTGGGAAGAAAAGACCTTCGCCCTGCGCGGCCGCAACCTGGTGACGGGCCTGCCGGAAAGCGTGGAGGTCTCGTCCATTGAACTGCGCGAGGCGCTGGCCTCGTCCATCGGCACCATCGTGGCCGCCATCAAGGACGCCATCGACGAGACTCCGCCCGAGATCATCGCCGACCTGATGGAGATCGGCGTGTGCCTGGCCGGCGGCGGCTCACAGCTGCACGGCTTCGACGAGCGTCTGACCGAAGAGATCAAAATCCGGTGCTGGGTGGCCGATGACCCGATGACGTGCGTGGCGCGCGGCGCCGGCCGGGTGCTGGAAGACTACGACAAGCTCAAGAATCTATTGGTGGGCCTCGAACGCGGGAGCACGTCACGCTAGCCGGGCTGCTGATTTAGGATTTGGGCTTTATGGATTAGGCGTCCGCCAGGCGGCTCAGCAGCGAGTGAGACGCGGCCGGCTTTCCGTCGGCTCGGCTTCTCAAGCCTAGTCCCTAAACACCTCATCCCTAAATACCCATGAACCGCCTCGGACCCCGCACCCTGCTCGTCCTCTTTCTGGTGGCCGTGAGTGTCGGGCTGCTGGCCTTTGGCGGCTCGGCGGCGCTGGCCCCGGCCCGCGAGCTGGCCCAGGTGCCGCTGGCCTGGCTGCAGCGCGCGGCGGCCGGCGTGTGGGGACGCGTGGCCGGCCTGCTCGAACCCAACCCCGAGCTCGACACCCTGCGGCAGCAAGCTGCGACCCTCGAAGCCGAAAATGTCCAGCTGCGCGCCGAGAATATCCAGCTGCGGGAGAGCGAATCGCAGCTGCGCATCTTGAGCGGGCTGGTGGAATACGCCCGCTCCCAGCCGGAAGCCAAATACCTCACCGCCAACCTCATCGGCCGCGATACCTCGCCCCTGCTGTCCTTTATCATCCTCGACCGCGGCTCGGATGACGGCGTCATCAAAGGCATGCCCGTCGTCACCGGCAGCGGCCTGGTGGGGCGCGTGGTGGAGGTCAGCCCGGGCGCGTGCAAAGTCCAGCCGGTGACCGACCCGGCTTCCGCGGTCGCCGCCCGGCTGCAGACCTCGCGCGAATCCGGCATCGTCGTCGGCCAGCTGGGCGGCGGGCTGGAGATGCAGTTCATCACCCAGCAGACCAAGGTGGAGCCCGGCGAGATCGTGTTGACGTCCGGGCTGGGCGGCACATTTCCGGCCGGCATCGTCCTCGGCACGGTCAGCGCCGTCCAGCAGTTGAACTATGAGGTGCTCCAGAACGCCGACGTGGTGCCGGCCGTCGATCTCAACCAGCTGGAGATCGTGCTGATCATCACCAATTTCACGCCCGCGGACTTGTCGCCGTTCTTCCAGGCCACGCCCACGCCGGCCCCGGCCGCGGCGCCATGAGATCCCTGCTGGTCGGCCTGCCCCTGCTGGCGGCGGCGGCCGTCCTGCAAAGCACGGTCCTGCCGGCCTTCCGCGTCCTGGCCGGCGGCGGCCCGGACTTGGTGCTGGTGCTGGCCCTCAGTTGGACGCTGGCCGGCGGCTGGGAGAGCGGCGTCAGCTGGGGCTTCTTCGGCGGCCTGTGCCTGGATCTGCTCTCTGGCGGCCCGTTGGGCGCGGCCGCCCTGGCCGGCGTGTTGATGACGGCGCTGGCCAGCCTGACCGAAGGCCAGTTCTGGCGCTCGCACGTCCTGCTGCCGCTGGCCGTCAGTTTATTGGGCAGCGTGGGCTTTCACCTGGTGCAATTCGCGCTTCTGGCAGGGGCCGGCGTGGCCCTGGATTGGGGCCAGGCCCTGGCGGGGATCCTGCTGCCCTCGACCTTGCTCAACACCCTGTGCGTGCTGCCGGTCTACCAGCTGATGCGCGGCCTGCACGGGCTGGTGTTCCCACTGGCGGTCAAGCGATGACCGCCGCCGCGGGGGTGAAAGGACCAGGGCCGGGATGAACCGCCGGCGGCGCAGTTTCTTCAGCGCGTGGCGCTTCTCGCGCGACATGGTGTTCTACCTCCTGCTGGCGCTCACGGTGGCCGTGATCATCGGGCGCTTGTTTGTGCTGCAGGTCGTGGACTATGACCAGTATCTGACCCAGGCCGATGAGAACCGCATTACGCGCCTCAACGACCCCGCCCCGCGCGGCGTGATCTACGACCGGCGCGGCGTGCTGCTGGCGCGCAACCTGCCCTCGTTTGTCGTTACCATCACGCCGGCCTATCTGCCGGATATCCCCGCCCAGACCGAGGCCATCCTGCGCCGGCTGGGCCAGCTCCTGCAGATGCCTCTGACCGTCCCCGGCTCCACGCCCAAACAGCCGTGCGCGCCCGGCCGCGGCATCCAAGACTTGGTGACCGAGGGCCTCGGCTTCCAGCCCTTCTCCGCCGTCAAAATCAAGTGCGATATCGACCAGACCACGGCCTTCCAGGTGCGGCAGGAGATCGCCAACCTGCCCATGCCGGGCGTGGCCGTCATCGTCGAGCCGGTGCGCGAATATCCCACCGGCGCGCTGACCGCCGACCTGGTGGGCTACATGGCGCCGATCCCGTCCCTGGAGAGCGCGCCGCTGACGTACGACTACTACGTCAACGAGCGCAACTTGCAGCCCAACCGCGACCGCATCGGCGTGCAGGGCGTGGAAGCGTCGCTGCAGGATATCCTGGCCGGCCAAAACGGCAGCCAGCTGATCGAGGTGGACGTGGGCGGCCAGCGCCTGCGCACCACGGCCGTGGAAACCGAGACCGTCCCCGGCCTCAACGTGCAGCTGACTGTCGACGTGCGGCTGCAGAGCGCTGTCGAGGCCGTCTTGCTCAAGCGGCTGCAAGAGATCAGCGATTACACCGGCGGCAACCAGACCTTTACCAGCGGCGTGGTCATCGTCATGAACCCCAACACCGGCGAAGTCCTGGCGATGGTCTCCTGGCCCACCTACGACAACAACAAGTTCGCGCGCAACATCGACCTGGATTACTACGCCAGCCTGGTGGGCGATGCGACGCGCGGCATCCCGCCCAACCCCGATTACCCAATGCTCAACCATGCCGTGCAGATCCTGTATCCGCCCGGCTCGGTGTTCAAGCTGGTCACCGCCACCGGCGCGCTGGAAGATAAAGTGATTGACCCGGAGCGCAAGCTCAACGACCCCGGCAAGATCACCATCCGCAACAAGTATTTCCCGGCCGACCCCGGCCTGGCGCGCGATTTTGTGTGCTGGATCTACAAGAGCGGCGAGGGTCACGGCGACATGGACTTTGTCAACGGCATCGCCAACTCGTGCAACGTTTACTTCTACAAAATCGGCGGCGGCTACGAGCCGGACAACCTCGAAGGCCTGGGCGATGTCCGCCTGGCCAAGTGGATGGAAGAATTCGGCTTCGGGCAGTCCTCGCAGATCGAGCTGCCGGCCGAGCAAGCCGGCTTTATCCCCACCCGGGATTGGAAGCGCCGCACCCAGGGCGAAAGCTGGACCACCGGCGACACCTACAACGCCGTCATCGGCCAGGGCTTTGTGCAAGTGACGCCGCTGCAGATGCTCAACGCCTACAACGCCGTCATCAACGGCGGCCGGCTCCTGCAGCCGCAGGTGGTCTCCAAAATCCTGGACGGCGAAGGCAATGTGATCTCCACCTCCCAGCCGGTGGTGCTCAACACCCTGCCGGTCGCGCCTGAAAATCTGGCGCTGGTGCGCGCCGGCCTGCGCCTGACCGCCACCGATGGCACGCTGGCCGGCCCCATTTTGTACGGCCGCGACGATCCGATTGTGGATGTGCCGGGCATCAACGTGGCCGGCAAGACCGGCACCGCCGAATACTGCGACCGGCTGGCCTGGAGCCGCGATCTGTGCATCCCGGGCAAATGGCCGGCCCATGCCTGGACGGTGATGTACGCACCCTATGAAGCGCCGGAGGTCTCGGTGATCGCCTTTGTCTACAACGGCACCGAAGGCTCGATCGTGGCCGGCCCGGTCGCCAACGCCGCGCTGCGCGCTTACTTCCAAATCATCAAAGGCGTGGATTTCGAGACCGAGACCGAGGCCGCGCCCGCCACGCCGCGCTGAACGGCCCGTGATCATGCGCCCCCTGCCCTACGCCCTGGGCGCCCTGGCCGGCGCCGTGTACGCCGCCGCGCTCAGCCGCGGGCTGTTTGAGGCCTGGCCGGCCGCAGGCGCGGTCCTGGCAACCTGGCCGGGCGTGCTGCTGCTGACGGCCGGGGGCGCGCTCCTGGGCGCCGGCGTTGGCGGCCGCCTCGGCGCGCGCTGGCCGGCGCTATTCCCCTTATTGCTCCCCGCCCTCTGGCTGGCCGCGCCCGAGGTGAACGTCTTGCGCGCCGGCGTCCTGCTGGCCGGCAGCCTAGCCCTGGCGCTGGCCCTGGCCGCCGAAGGCCGGCCGTGGGCCGGGCGGGTCCGGCCGGCGTTGATCGTATTCGTCGGCGTCCTGGCCGTTTATCTGCGCACCCTGGCGCCCAGCCTGGGCGAAGCCGACCCCTTTGAGTTTCAAGTGAATGTCGCCCGGCTGGGCATCGCGCACGGCAACGGCTACCCGCTGTTGATCCTGGCGGGCAAGGTCTTTGAGCTCCTGCCGCTGGGCGGCGCCCCGGCCTGGCGCGTGAACGTGGCGGCGGCCGTGGCCGGCGCCGGCGGCGCCGCCGGCGTTTTCATCGTCGCGCGGCGTTTGGGCGCGCGGACGCTCCCGGCCGCTCTGGCCGCCGCCGTGCTGGCGCTGGTGCCCAGCGTCTGGCTGCGCACCAACGAGATCCAATCCAGCGCCCTCGACTCGGCGCTGCTGATGGCGGCGCTGGGCCTCGGCCTGCAGTTGTTGGCGCCGCCCGAGGCGCGCGCGGCCTGGCCCACCCGCTTCTACGCGCTGAGCGGCATCTTCGGCCTCTCGCTCACCAATCATCTGACCTCGGCGGTGTTGGCGCCGGCGGTGGCCGTGGCCGGGCTGGGCGGCTGGTGGCGCGCGCGGCACGCCCTGGCGGGCGCCGCCGGCCAAGCGCCGCCGCCCGGACCGGCGCTGGCGCGGCAGTTGGCGCTGGCCGGCCTGGCCCTCCTGCTGGGCCTGAGCGTCTTTCTCTATCTGCCGCTGCGCTGGCCGGCGGTGGGCGGCGGCGAGCCGTTTACGCTCAGCAAACTCATGTTCTTTGTGCTGGGCGGTGAGGCCGCCGCGCAGTTTGATCCCCTCCTGCCGCTGAAAGAGCCGCAGCGCTTTGGCTATGTCTTTGGCAAGATCGCGGCCGAGCTCACTTGGGCCGGCGCCGCGCTGGCGCTGCTGGGCCTGGCCGCGCTCTGGCGGACCCGCGCCCACTGGCCGGCCGCGCTGTTTCTGAGCCTGGCCCTGGCGGGCCATCTGTACTTTGTGCTGGCCTACGATCCGCCCGAACCCGACTACAGCAAATTCTTTATCCCCGTCTTCGCGCTGAGCGCCGTCTTCATCGCTCTTGGCCTGGAGGCCGTGCTGAACACCGCGCACCGGCTGCCGGAGGCGCTCCGCCGGCCGGCGGCCGCGGCGGCGCTGACGGCGTTCGCGCTGGTGCCGCTGGCCGCGCTGTGGCGCACCGGGCCGCTGGCCGATCTCTCCCGCGGCGCCGAGCGCGAGGTCATCGGCCGCTATACGCTGAGCCAGCCGCTGGCCGCCGGCGCCGCGCTGCTCGCCGATCCCAAGCGCTTTGCGGGGCCGTACTATCTGCAAGCGGCGGAGGGGCTGCGGCCGGACCTGGACATCATGGTGCTGCCGGACGAAGCCGCGTACCGCGCCGTCCTGGATGAGCGCGCGGCCGCCGGCCAGACCGTGTACTTGGCGCGTTACCTGGCCGGCCTGGGCGCCGGCTACTCGCTGCGCTCGGTCGGGCCGCTGGCGGAGGTCGCCCCGCGGCCGTTCCTCACGCCGCCGGCGATCCCGGCCCCGCTCAACGCGGCGCTGGCCGGCGGATTGGAGTTATTGGGCTACAACGTGGAGAGCGTGGTGCCGGGGTCGCGCTATGTGACCGTGTATTGGCGCGCGCCGGAGACGCCGCTGGAGAACCTGGCGGTGTATCTTCGCTTGCAAGCCGAGGATGGACAGGCGGTATGGCAAAGCGCCGGCGCTATCCCGGTGGGCGGGCTGTATCCCACCAACGCCTGGCGGGCCGGCGAGTATATCTCGGACTTTCACACGATCCCCTTGGCGGCCGACCTGCCGCCGGGGCGATATCACCTGCTCGTGGGCGTGTTCCCGCC
>JAGOBN010000131.1 GCA_017999235.1 Anaerolineales bacterium
CAACGGCAAGACCTTTACCGGCGATCCGGCGACGATTGAGCGCGTCTACACGGCGATATCGGCCGAACAGTAATCAGTGGCGAGTGGGCAGTGGCGAGTGGGCAGTGGAGAGTGGGTAGTGAAGAGTAGTGGGTTCGTTAGATTGTCCTGATTGCCCGCTCTCTCCTGCTAACTACTCACTGCCCACTCCTTACTACTCACTGCCCACTCACCACTCCTCACTACTCACTGCCCACTCTCCACACCATGCCCAACCCCAACCGCCTCTGGTTCCTCCTCAACTGGCAAGCCTGGGCCGTGCTGCTGATGAGCGCCGTGGCCACGGTCATCGCGCGGCAGCCCTGGGTGATCACGCTCGGCGTCATCGGCTATCTGCTGGTGATCTTGTTTGACATCGCCGGCGGCGGCAGTCTGGGCCGCAGCGGCGCCGTGCGCCTGGCGCGGGCCGAACAGGAAAACCGCGAGCTGCGCGCCGAACAGGCCCGGCTGGTGGGCGCCGTCAACGAGCTTCAGCAGCAGCTGACGGCAGAGCCCAAACCGGCGGCCCCGCCGCCTCCGCCGGCCGCGGCCGGGACGTCTGCCGCTCCGCCGGCTGCGGCATGAGCAGCGCGCCTCACCGCCTGGGCGGGCTGATCCTCAGCCTGGGGCTGCTGACGCTGGCGTGCGGCGGCTTCGCGCCGGCGCGGCCGACCCCCACCCCCGCGCCCACCGCCACCCCGGTTGACCTGACGGCCAGCTACCGCCGCTGGCCGGTGGTGCTGCGCGATAACTTTTTTGAGGCGGCCAATACCTGGGAAGTGGTCGAAGACGCGGATGACCGCTGGGCGCGGGGCAGCCTGATGGTGGCGAACGGCAAATACCGGTTTGATCTGACCGCCAACGAAGGCTTTGTGTGGTGGAGCCGGGGCCTGGCGGACACCGTCACCACCGACTTCTACGCCGCCGTGGACGCGCGGCAGGTGAGCGGCACCGCCACCGCCGACTATGGCCTGATCTTCCACTATGCGGCCGGCAATTACTACTACTTCGCCGTCAGCGACACCGGCCAGTTCGCGGTGTCGCTGTACTACCGCGAAGAATGGGAGACGCTGGTGGATTGGACCGCGAGCGCGGCCCTGTTGCCCGGCGAGGTCAACACCTTGGCCGTCGCCGCCGAGGGCGACCACTATCAGGTCTTTATCAACCGCGCGTGGGCGGGGGAATTCACCGACCAGCGCCTGCCGCAGGGCGAGGCTGGCGTGGCGGTGGAGATTTACAACGCCGGCGACTCCGCCGTCTTTGAGTTTGATAACTTCGAATGGCGCGCCCCGCGCGCGGCCGTGCTCCCCACGGTCACCCCGGAACCCTAGTTGCTGCGCTATTCCAAACAAACATTGCGCGGCCGGCTTTCGTCCGCCTCCGGTAAAATGCGCCTGCCCATCCGGCCCCAATTTATCCCTGGTCCCTCTGCAAGGAGCTGACGATGCCCACCGGTTACACTGGCAACATCCTGCACGTCGATCTCACCCACGGCACCTTGACGGTGGAGCATCCTGCGGAGGACTTCTACCGCCGCTACCTGGGCGGCTCCGCCATGGGCCTGTACTACATCCTAAAAGGGATGCCGGCCGGCGCGGACCCGCTTGGGCCGGCCAATGTGCTGACGCTCATGCTCTCGCCCACCACGGGCGCGCCCATCTCCGGCCAAAGCCGCGCCACCCTCAGCGCCAAATCCCCGCTTACCGACGGCATCGGCGACAGCCAGTTCGGCGGCTTCTTCCCGGCCGAGCTCAAGTTCGCGGGCTACGACGGGCTGGTGATCACCGGGCAGGCGCCCCAGCCGGTCTACCTGTTCCTCAAGGACGGCCAGGCGGAATTGCGCGCCGCCGCGCACCTGTGGGGCAAGCCGACGGCGGAGGTGGACGCGCTGTTGAAGACCGAACTGGGGGATGACAAAGTCGAGATCGCCCAGGTCGGTCCGGCCGGCGAGAAGCGTTCGCCGCTGGCGGCCGTGATGAACATGGCCAACCGCGCCGCCGGCCGCACCGGGATGGGCGCGGTGATGGGCAGCAAGCACCTCAAAGCCATTGTGGTGCGCGGCGCCAGCAAGCGCCTGCCGCTGGCCGACGCCAAGGCCGTTAACACCCTGGCCCGGTCCGGCGCCGCTGAGCTGGATGGCAACGGCGATGTGAAAGGCCTGCAGACGCACGGCACGGCCGGCGTGCTCTCCTTCCAGCACTCCTTCGGCACCCTGCCCACCCGCAACTACAACGAGGGCCAGTTCGAGGGCTTCGAGCCGATCTCGGGCGAGGTCATGACCGAGACCATCCTTAAGGAGCGCGACACCTGCTACGCCTGCACAGTCAGCTGCAAGCGCGTGGTGGCGACCACCTGGAACGGCCGCGCCGTTGAGCCCAAGTCCGGCGGGCCGGAATACGAGACCCTCGGGACCTTCGGCTCGTACACCGGCGTGTCCAACCTGGCGGCCGTCTCCCTCGCCAACCAGATCTGTAATGAGTACGGCCTGGACACCATCGGCGCCGGCGCCACCCTCGCCTGGGCCATGGAGTGCTTTGAGGCCGGCGTGCTCACCGAGGCCGAGATCGGCTTTCCGCTCAAATTCGGCGACGACGCGGCCATGCTCCGGGCGCTGGAACTGCTGGCCAACCGCGACGGTTTCGGCGATGTGCTGGCGCTGGGGTCACGCCAGGCGGCCGCCAAACTCGGCAAGGGCCAGGATTACCTGATCACGGTCAAAGGCGCCGAAGCGCCGGCCCACATGCCGCAGGCCAAGCGCTCGCTGGGCTTGATCTACGCCGTCAACGCCTTCGGCGCGGACCATCAATCCTCGGAGCACGACCCGATGATCGAGGAGGGCGCGGCCGAGCTCTACCTGGGCCGGCTCAAGCTGCTGGGCTTTGAGCAGACCCAGGCGCCGCGCTCGCTGGGCGACGACAAGGTGAGCTTCGCGCTCAAGACCCAGCAGTTCTACGCCTTCCTGGATTCGGCCACGCTGTGCCAGTTTGTGTGGGGGCCGGCCTGGACCCTGTATGGGCCGCAGGAGACGGTGGAGCTCATCCGCTTCGTCACGGGCTGGAGCGATTTCAGCCTGGCCGAGCTGATGGCGATCGGCGAGCGGCGCCTGAACTTGATGCGCGTCTTCAACGCGCGCGAGGGCCTGGACCGGAAGCAGGACCAGCTGCCCAAGAAGTTCTACCAGGCGCTGCAAGGCACCGGCCCCACGGCCGGCGTGGCGCTGACCCTGGACGAGATCGAACATGCGCTGGACAGCTACTATGCCCAGGCCGGCTGGGACGCGGCCAGCGGCAACCCGACGCCGGCCACGCTGAAGCGCCTGGACTTGGACTGGGTGCTGTAAGCCTCGGAGATTCCGCGGGGAGTGTGAGAAGCCGGGGCTGGCCCCCGGCTTTTTTTACGCCGGCGTCGGGATCGGGTTGACCCGGAGTACAATAAACCTATCCGATCAGGGTCTCTCAACGATTTAATGCGATGATGGTTGCTCACCTTGCCCCCACAGCCTTAGCCGCGGCCGAAGCCGATTTCCGCCAGCGTTACCCGGAGTTCGCCGCGACGGGCGCGCTCGACGACCTGCGCCGCGCGCAGTATGCGCGCCTGGACCGCGCCGGCCACATCTACCTGGATTACACCGGCGGCGGGCTGTACGCCGACGCGCAAGTGCAGGCCCATCTGGCCCTGCTGGCCGAGCACACCTATGGCAACCCGCATTCCAGCAATCCCACCTCGCTGGCCATGACGGGGCTCGTGGATCAGGCGCGCGCGGCCGTGCTGGAATTCTTCAACGCCTCTCCGGACGAATATGCCGTAGTCTTCACCGCCAACGCCAGCGGCGCCTTGAAGCTGGTGGGCGAGGCCTACCCGTTCTGTCCCGGCGGCAACTTCCTGCTGACGTTTGACAATCACAATTCCGTCAACGGCATCCGCGAGTTTGCGCGCGCCAAGGGCGCTGTGGTGACGTATGCGCCGGTGCTCCCGCCGGATTTGCGCCTGGATGCTGGCAAGCTGGCGGCCTTGCTCAAGCTGGGCGGCCGCGAGCCCAAGCTGTTCGCCTATCCGGCGCAGTCCAACTTCTCCGGCGTCCAGCATGACCTGGCCTGGGTGGCGCGCGCGCAGGCGGCCGGCTGGGAGGTGCTGCTGGATGCCGCCGCTTTCGCGCCCACCAACCGGCTGGATCTGAGCGTGATCAAGCCGGAGTTTGTCACCCTGTCGTTCTACAAGATCTTCGGCTATCCCACCGGGGTCGGCGCCCTCATCGCCCGGCGCGCGGCCTTGCGCCGGCTGCGCCGGCCGTGGTTCGCCGGCGGCACCATTGAGGTGGCGTCGGTCCAGGGCGATAAGTTTTACTTCCATGACGGGCCGGAGGCGTTTGAGGACGGCACGCTGAATTACCTGGCCCTGCCGGCGGTCGAGATCGGCCTGCGCCATATCCAGCGCGCGGGTCTGGACCTGATCCATGCCCGCGTCCAGTGTCTGACCGGCTGGCTGTTGGAAACTTTGACCGGTCTGCGTCACCAGAATGGGCTGCCCGTCATCCGGCTGTACGGGCCGGCCGCCACCGCCCAGCGCGGCGGCACCCTGACCTTCAACGTCTACACCGCCGACGGCCACTTTGTGGATCATCGCCGGGTGGAGCAGCGCGCCAACGCGGCCATGATCTCGCTGCGCACTGGCTGCTTCTGCAACCCCGGCGGCGGCGAGCTGGCGCTGGGCATCTCGGCCGAAGAGCTGACCAGCTGTTTCATCACCCACGCCCGCATGACGCTGGATGAGTTCCGGCGCTGTATTGACGACAAAAGCACCGGCGCGGTGCGCGTCTCGCTGGGCCTGGTCTCCACCTTCGCGGATGTTTACCGTTTCGCGGAGTTCGCGCGCGGCTTTGTGGACCTGCGCGCGGACGAGGTTTGACACTGGCCCGCAACCCCCCGGCCGGCGGCGCGTACCCAATGCCAGGGGCGGCGATCCGGCCGCCACGTTTGGCCGGCCGCGGTGTTTGAGTCAGTGAGGAGACGTGTGATGACCTTTAATCCTTATGCCGCGCTGCGGGCCACCAGCCGCACCTTTGCTTTGTCCATTGAGCGCCTGCCCAGCCCGGTGCGCGAGGCGCTGTGTCTGGCCTACCTGATCCTGCGCATCTCGGACTTTCTGGAAGACAACGACTATATGCCGCCGGAGCGCAAGGTGGCGCTGCTGCAGTTGTGGGACCGCATCCTGGCCGGCGCCGCGCCGGCCGAAGAGCTGGTGGCGGCGCTGGCGGACCGCGCGCCGGCGGACGCCGACGCCGAAGCCGCGCACCAGGCGGTGGCGATCCTGGCCGCCCTGCGCGGGCTGCCGCCGGCCCTGCAGAACCATGTCCTGGTCCATTGCCGCAATTCCACCCAGGGCATGGCGCGCTGGGTGATGCGCGGGCCGGATATCCCGGCCGAAGGCGACATGGACGATTACATGCACGAGGTGGCCGGCCGGGTCGGCTACCTGGTCACCGATATCTTCGCTTGGTATTCGGGCTTTGTGCGCTCGCGGCGCGGCGCGCTCATGCCGTTGGCGCGCGAGTTTGGGCTGGCCTTGCAGACCGTGAACGTCATCCGCGGCCTGCGGAAGGATTATGAGCGCGGCTGGATCTACGTGCCGGAGAGCTTTTGCGCGGCGGTGGATGTGCGGCGGGCCGATCTCTTCAACCCGGCCTATCAGCTCCAGGCGCTGCAGGTGCTGGATATGCTCACCGACAAGGCCGAGCGCCATCTGCACGCCGCGCTGGCCTATGTGAAGGCCCTGCCGCGCTGGCTGCACGCCATCCGGCTGGCCTGCATCTGGCCGCTGCTGTTCGCCGTCCGCACCCTGGCCATCAGCCGCCACAATGTCAACGTGCTGATCGGCGAGGTCAAGATGACGCGCGAGGAAGTCAAAGCCATTGTGCGCGATTCAACGCTGTTCGGCTGGTCGAATTCCTGGCTGGACCGCTATGTCTCGCGCCTGCGCTCGACGCCGCCCAGCCCGCCGCTGGTGCCGGACGCGCCGACGGGCTAGGCCGGCTGCTTGGTGCGCCGCTTGGGGCGCCGCTTGGTGCGCGCACTTTGTGCGCCTTGTCACACACGCCGGCCGGCACCGATATTAAGTCGGGTTGATCTGCGGCCGGTTTTCCGGCTAGAATTGAGCATGATTTCCCACCCGCGGCCCATGTTCCCCACCTACGAACAGAAGCTCAACGCCCTCCGCAAACGCGCCACTGGCGACGGTTAGCTCTCCCGCGCCTGGCTCGCGTCGGCCGTCTTCGCATTTTTCACGCTGCGCTGTTCATTCAATCGCATATTTCGGGGAGCCACCGGCATGCCGTATTCAACGCCGAAAACCACCGCCGCCTTTCAGCGCGCCAAGCAGGCCATGCCGCTCGGCGTCACTTCCAATTTCCGCTACTCGGGCGAGGCCACACTGGTGATCCAGCGCGGCCAGGGCGCCTATGTGTGGGATATGGACGACAACCAGTACATTGACTACCGCCTGGCATATGGCCCGGTGATCCTGGGCCACGCCGACCCGCGCGTGAACCAGCGCGTCACCGAGCAGCTCAGCCGGGGGACCCTGTACGCCCACACCCATCCGCTGGAGACCGAAGTCGCGGAGAAGATCATCAAACTGCATCCGGCGGTGGAGCGCGTGCGCTACGCCAACTCCGGCACCGAGGCCACCATGCACGCCGTTCGGCTGGCGCGCGCTTATACCAACCGCGAGAAGCTGGTCAAGATCGAGGGCGCCTATCATGGCAACCACGATTACGCGCTGTGGTCCACGGCCAACATGGCCAACAATTCCGGCGGCTCGCCGCGCAGCCCGATCCCGGTGGCGCAAAGCTCCGGCATGCCGGCCGCCGCCCGCGAGCTGATCCACATCCTGCGCTTCAACGATTTTGAGATGGCGGAGCGCCTGTTCCGCGACCGCGGCCATGAGATCGCGGCCTTGATGGTGGAACCGATCATGGGCAATGCCACCTGCCTGGGGCCGGAGCCGGGCTACCTGGCGCACCTGCGCCGGCTGTGTGACCAGTATGGCGTGGTCTTGATCTTCGATGAGGTCAAGACCGGCTTCCGCATCGCGCCCGGCGGCGCGGCGGAACACTTTGGCGTCCTGGCGGACCTGACCACGTTTGCCAAGGCGCTGGGGAATGGTTTCCCAGTGGGCGCCTTGGGCGGCAAGGCCGAGATCATGGATATCATCGCCATGGCCCAAGTGGTGCAGGGCGGCACGTATTGCGGCAACGCCGTCGGCACCGCCGCCGCCTCGGCCGTGCTGGACGCCATCATGCACGAGCAGGTGCTGGACCTCATCCGCCAGCGCGGCCAACGCCTGATGAAGGGCCTGGGCGAGATTCTGACGGAGCACAGCCTGCGCCATTACATCAGCGGGGTGGGGTCCATGTTCGGCTTCGTGCTGGAACAGAAGCGCGACCGGCCGCTGGAATACCGCGACATTGCCAACAGCAATTTTGGCCTGTATGGGGAGATCGCTTATGCCATGCGCGCGCGCGGCGTGGATGTGGAGCCGGACCCGCGCGAGCCGTTCTTCCTGTCCGCCGCCCACACCGAGGCGGATGTGGACGAGACGCTCAACCGCTTCAACGACGCAGTCAGGGCGGTTATGCAAACCCGGAAGTAACGCCGGCGTCTCCCGCGCATCTAGCGACGGCGTCCTCCTCTGAGGGCGCCGTTGCTTTTGGTCAGTCCTTTTTCCCATTGTTGCTTCTTATTTCCGGCTTGATACTAACCAAAGCGAAATCTTGTTGGCCTATTTATGACAAGCTAGGTCGGCTGGCGGTTTGTTGGCGTTGCGCCGGCCAACGGTGCTCACCCCTCTGTGGATCTTGCGTGATTCCCTTGAAAAACTCCCATCCTGCCGCTCTTGTTTTTTTCTCCCGCTGGCCTTACCTGGCTGTGGCCCTGAGCCTGGGGCTGGGTGCCGCCGCGCTGCTGGCCGGCCCGGCGCCGCGCTTGCGAGCCGCGTCTGGTGTGGATATCGGGGTGACGCAGACCGCCTCCGCGCCGGCCGCCTTTGGCGCGCCGCTGACCTACACGGTAGTCATCACCAATAGCAGCGTCGCTCTGGATGGCCCAGTGACGTTGACGGATACGCTGCCGGGCGGCCTCACCCCCGTAACCGTGACCACCACGCCGGCCGCCGACTGCACGCTGGGCAGCCAGGTGGTCTGCACTTTTGCGGCGCTGGGGGCGGAGACGAGCGCCACGGCCGCCATTGTGGTGAACCCGGCCGGCGCCGGCGTGATCACCAACGTGGTCGAGGTCGGTGTCAGCGTCAGCGATACGGAGAGCTTGGTTCAGAACAACATCTTGACCCTGACTACGGACGTGGTCCGCGCCACCCCCGTGATCACCTGGGCGGCGCCGGCGGCGCTGACATACGGCGCCGCGCTGGGCGCCGGGCAACTGAATGCCGCGGCCAGCGTGGCCGGCACATTTACGTATACCCCGACTTTTGGCGCAGTGTTGGATGCCGGTCCAGGGCAAGGCCTCACGGTGAGTTTTCAGCCCAACGACTCCGCCAACTACACCAGCGCTTCCGCAGGCGTGTCGATTGATGTTGCGCCGGCGCCGCTGACGGCGACGGCCAACAACCAGAGCAAGGTGTATGGGGCGGGGCTGCCGGCGTTGACGGTGGGCTACACGGGCTTGGTGAACGGGGATGCGGGGCCGGCGGTAGCGCCCACGCTGGGGACGACGGCGACGGCGAGTTCGCCGGCCGGGGCGTACGCCATCACGGTGACGGGCGGGTCGGACCCGAACTACACCTTCACGCGGGTGGCGG
>JAGOBN010000132.1 GCA_017999235.1 Anaerolineales bacterium
ACTGAGGCGGCTGACCGGCCGCGAGTGGGCGCTGGCGGCCGGCTCCGGCGTGTTCCTGGGGCTGCATTTCGGCACCTGGATCACGTCCCTGGCATATACCACCGTCGCCAACTCCGTGGTCTTCGTCTCCACCGCGCCCTTGTTTGTGGCCCTGATCGCGGCCGGCCTGCTGCGCGAGCGCCTGCACCGCGGGGTGCTGGCCGGCCTGGGGGTGGCGCTGGCCGGCAGCGTGGTGGTGGGGTTGAGCGATGCCTGCGCGCCGGCCGGCTGCCCCAGCTGGGCCGAGTTCACGGCCGGCCAGGGCTTCTGGGGCGATGGTCTGGCGCTGGCCGGCGCCGCGACCGTGGCCGTTTATTTGATCATCGGGCGGACCCTCCGGGCGCGGCTCTCCCTGGTGGTCTATATCTTCTTGACCTATGGGATGGCGGCGGTGACCCTGCTGAGCGGCGTGGCGGTGCTCGGCCCGGCCGCGCCCGAGTTTGGGCCGGCGGCCTTCCCCGGCTCGGTGGCGGCCGGCGGCTGGGCGCTGTGGGTGCTGCTCTTGGCTTTGGTGCCGCAGTTGATCGGCCATTCCGCCTACAACTGGGCGCTGAAATATCTGCCGGCCACGTATGTGTCCGTGGCCATCCTGGGGGAGCCCATCGGTTCAACCCTGCTCGCGCTCGTGCTGCTCAACGAAGTCCCCGCGCCGCTCAAAGTGGCGGGCGGCGTCTTGATCCTGGCCGGCATCGCGCTCGCCTCGCGGCCGCCGGCGGCTCAAACTTAAAGTTTTCTCAAACTGGTCCAGAAAAGTTGCGCCGCCTGGGGATTGATGCTATTTTGCGCGCAACACTTTCTCAAAGGGAGACTGTCATGAGCGAAGCATCTGCCCCCGAGACCGCCGCCGCGCCAGCAGCGGCGCCGGCCCCCGCGCCCGCCCCGGCCAAGAAGCCGGCGGCCAAGAAACCGGCCGCCAAAAAGGCGGTGGCGAAGAAGCCGGTGAAGAAGGCTGCGGCGAAGAAGCCGGCCGCCAAGAAACCAGCGGCCAAGAAACCGGCCGCCAAGAAGCCGGCGGCTAAAAAACCAGCCGCCAAGAAGCCGGCGGCCAAGAAGAAGTAAGCGCGGGGCGGGTCTCTGACCCGCCCTTCTTTTTATCTGGCGATCACTCGCGATATAGCCCACGCGCGGCAATCAACCGCGCCACCGCCGCCGGCACCAGGTCCGCCACCGATGCGCCCTGCTGGACGCGCCGGCGGATATCCTGGGACGCGATCGCCTGCGGGGGGAGATCCACCCACTCCACTTTGGCCGCCAGCCCCGGCAAGGCCATTTCCAGCGCCTCCAAATCCACCACCGCGCCCGGCCGGCGCCACACGCCCAGCCGGCACCAGCGCAGGAATTCCAGCGGCCGGCCCCAGCGCGGCAGATCCCGCAGGGAATCGCCGCCCATGAGGTAAATGAGCGGCGCGTCTGGGTATTGTTCCGCCAGCAGGCGGACGGTATCCGCAGCCCAGTGCGGGCCGGGCCGGTCCAGGTCCACGCGCGAGAGCGTGAAAGCCGGCTCGCCGGCCAGCGCGGCCTGCACCAGCGCCAGCCGGTCGCCGGCCGGCGACAGCCGCTGCCTTTGTTTGTGGGGGGGATCGGCGGTGAGCACCCACAGCACACGCTCCAGGCGCAGCTGGGTGTACGCCGCCCGCGCCAGGCTCAGATGGCCCACATGCGGCGGGTCAAACGTCCCGCCCAAAATGCCCAGCCGGCCGCCGGCCATCTTAAAAGCGGGGGCGGGTCAGCGGGGCTTTCCAAAAGGCCCCCCGCCGCCACAGACGCAGGCCCACGGCCTCCCCCAAAACAATCAGCGGGGCGACCACCCAGAAGCCGGCCCCGCCGATCAGCCCGAGTAACCCAGGGCCGGCGACATCCCAGAGCATCTTAATCCGTCCACTCCAGCTCGTATTCGCCAATGCGGACCAGATCGCCTTCTTTCACGCCGGCGGCTTCCAGCCCGCGCTTCACGCCCAGCGCGTCCAAGATGCGCTGGAAACGGTAGATGGCCTGGTCGTACTCCCAGTACGTCATGCGCGCGGCGCGCTCGATGCGCTTGCCGCTGACGCGGAAGGCGCCGTCCGGGTCGCGCGAGACCTGGAACTCGTTCTCCTCAAAGGCCGGCCGATACACGGGCAGGTCTTCAAACACCGGGGCCGGCGGCGTCTGCGCCAGCACGGCGCTGGCCTGGAATAACAGCTCGCGCACCCCCGTCTGGGCCACCGCCGAAATGGCCCAGACCGCATGGCCCCGGCGCTCCAACTCGGCTTTGAGCGCCGGCCAGCGGGCCTGCACGTCCGGCAGATCCAGCTTGTTTAAGGCCACAATCTGGGGCTTCTCGGCCAGCTGCTCGTCGAACAGCGCCAGCTCGGTGTTGATTTGGGAGAAATCGGCCAGCGGATCTTCACTCAGCCCGTCCAGCAGGTGGATCAGCACCCGCGTGCGCTGGACATGGCGCAGGAAATCAAAACCCAGGCCCACGCCGCGATGCGCGCCCTCGATCAAGCCGGGGATATCGGCCAGGACCAGGGTCTGTTCGCCTTTTTCGTCCAGCTGGGCCACGCCCAGGTTCGGCTGCAGGGTGGTGAACGGATACGGCGCGATCTTGGGCTTGGCGGCCGTGACCGACGCCAGGAACGTGGATTTGCCGGCATTGGGGACGCCCACAATGCCCACGTCGGCGATGAGCTTCAATTCCAGGACGAGCGCCAGCTCCTCGCCCGGCGCGCCGCGTTCGGCGATGCGCGGCGCCTGGTTCTGGGCGGTGGCAAAGCGGGCATTGCCGCGCCCCCCGCGCCCGCCCCGGGCCACCACCAAGGTCTGATCGGCCTCGGTGAGATCACCCAATAGGTCGCCGCCCTCCACGGTGCGGATCACCGTGCCCGGCGGCACCGCAATCAGCAGCGGCCCCGCGGACTTGCCGCGCATATCGTTGCGGCCGCCGCGCTCGCCGTTGTCCGCCGCAAACAGGCGCTTATGCGCGAAGTGCAGCAGGGTGTTGAGCTTGGGGTCCACCCGGAAAACAACGTCGCCGCCCCGCCCGCCGTCGCCGCCATCCGGGCCGCCGCGCGGGATGTACTTTTCGCGCCGGAAGTGCATGGCGCCATCGCCGCCGTCGCCCGAACGTACCGTGATCGTAGCTTGATCGAATACCATAAGGTGGATTATAGCATCCGGTCTCAACCGGCTTTAAGGTGCGCCCGCTACAATGGCGTTTCAGCGGGCGCGAGCCCGCACAAGGAGCGGGCATGGCGGCTAAAGACAAGCCTTCCGATATCTTGGACTGGACCATTCACGATGACCTTCAGCCCGGCGACCCCCTGCCGCCGTGGCCGGCCGAGGAACCGTCGGCCCCCGCCCCGCCCCCCCACCGCTGGCCCGTCCGGCGCTGGGCGAGCCTGGCAGCCGCCGCCGGCCTGATCATCATTTCTCCTTGGCTGTATCTGCGTTGGCAAGGGTGGCAGACCGAACAGGCGGTGGGCGAGCTGATCGCGGCCGAGGCCGCGCCCACGGCTGTGCCGCTGGTGGGCTTGGCGCCGGCCGAGGGCGATACACCCAGCCTGGGCGCGCTGACCCAGCTCAGCCCCACCACGGTGCGCGCCGACGTGATCCACCGCTACCTGGGGCCGGAGGGCCGGCCGCTGGCCTTCGCCCAGCCCCGCTTCTTCGAACAAACCGCCGCCGGCTGGGAACTCCTGGCCACCCCGCCCGCGGATTTCCCCGGCGAGGTGCAGACCTGGGCCGGGGCGCGGTTTCAGCTCGCCTACTATGCCGCCGACGCCGCGCTCATCGAGGGCACGCTGGCCCCGTTCCTGGCCGAGCTCTTTGACCGCGCCTGCCAGACTATCGCCTGCCCGGACGATTTCAAGCTCACCTTTGATTTCGTCAACGCGCCCTCCCACAGCGCGGAACAGCCGGCCGCGCCGCCGGCCGCCGGGGAGCCCTGGCTCTTCAGCCTGTTGGCGCGCGACGCCATGGCGACGCGGCAGTGGCTGCAAACCACTCAGCGCGTGGCGGCCCCGCACCGCGTCGGCGCCCCCAGCGACGCCGCCGCGCTCGATCTCTGGAAGCGCAGCCTGGGTTTGCGCGCCCTGGCCGGCCTGGCCCGCGCCAGCAGCGCCCAAGCTATCCCCGGCGACGGCTTCTTTATCGCGCTGATCGCGCGCCTGGCCGCGCGGCTGGACCTTGAGCCGGCCGCCATTCTGGAGTACGCCCTGGCGGACAAGGCCGTAATCACCCAATATCTGCAAGACGGCACCCACTTGGATGACGAGCGCGAGATCTACGCCAGCGCCTTGACCCTCCTCAACGCGGTCCTGCGCGGCCCGACCGAGACGGAAGCGCGCCTATGGGAGACCCTGGCCGAGCTGCCCGAAACGGAATTTCCGGGCCTGACCTGGATCATCTGGGGCGCCCGCGCCGCCGGCGTCTCGGCCGACGAGTTCTACGCGCGTCTGCGCGCGGCGGCCGGCCTGAGCGGGCCGGTGGAGACGGGGTTGGCGGCGGACGCGGAACTGGCGCTGGCCTGCGCGCCCAACCCGATGTTGTACGGCCCCAACGGTCTGCGGCCGGTCCCGGGCCTGGAAGGGCTGGGCGGCTACAGCTGGGTGGTGGATTGGTCGCAGGATGGCCGGCGCCTGGCCCTGGTCATGCTCATGCAGACCACGGTGGTGGACGTGACGACCGGCCGGCTCACCTGGCCGCCCGTGGGTCTGGACTCGGCGGCGCTGGCGTTCTACGGTTACTGGCTGGCCGGTGACCGCCTGGCCTACAACGAATTCTCGTTCAGCATCTTCTCGCAGCCCGAGTTTGATCCGCAGAGCATCCGGCTGATGATCTGGGACACCGGCCGGGGCGCCCTCGAGGCCGGCGCCGTCGGTCTGGGCCTGCTCCCCGATATGCTGCGGCGGGCGCCGGATCGGCAGGCCCTGGCGGTGTTGGCGCTGGAGCAGGACAACCAATCGTCGCCGGGGACGTGGGGGGTACTGGCCGCGGACGGCACCACGCTTACCAATCTAGTATCGGAAGCCTTCCCGCCGGCCTGGTCGCCCGACAGCCAATCGCTCGCGTTTGTCCACCAGGATCGCAACCTGGGGGGCGTCTCGCTGCACATCTGGCCGTTGGGCGGCGAAACGGTTACCCGGCTCTGGAACAGCCGGGCGACGCCGGAATTCCCGGTCGATGAGACGACGCAGTTCAGCCTGGCCTGGTCCGGCGATGGCGCCTGGCTGGCGCTGGCGGCCCGCGACAGCCGGGAGCAATCCGGCTGGCTGGCGCTGATCCCGGCCGCCGGCGGCGCCCTGCGGCTGCTCAGCGTGGATCAGACGCCGGCCAGCAATCTGAGCTTCTCGTATGACGGGCGTTGGCTGGCGGCGACGGCCTCCAACAATCAGTCCACCGACTTGGTGATTTACGATGTCCAGCGCGGGGTGGAACACACGCGGTTGACGGGCGGCTGGTGGCAGCAGCCGCAATGGGCGCCGCGCGCCAACCGCCTGCTGGCTTTCCAGAGCGAACACGCCTATTTAATTGAGCAGCCCGGCGGCGAGCCGGTGCCGTTGGGGGACCTGGATTGTTCGATGGGCGTGTGGCGGCCGTAGCGGGCGCGGGGCCGCCGGCTATTCGTAGCGCAGCGCTTCGATGGGGCTCAGGCCGGAGGCGCGCACCGCCGGGTACATGCCGAAGAACAGGCCCACCGCCACCGAGAAGGTGGTCGAGAGCACCACGCTGTCCAGGGTGACGGTCGGCGCCAGGTCCGGCACCAGCTGGGCCACCACCACAATCCCAACCGCGCCCAGCGTGATCCCGATGACGCCGCCCAGCAGCGACAGAATCACGGCCTCGATCAGGAACTGGCTGAGCACATCGCGGCGCTTGGCGCCCACGGCCTTCCGCAGACCGATCTCCTTGGTGCGCTCGGTCACCGAGACCAGCATGATATTCATGATGCCGATCCCGCCCACCAGCAGGGAGATGCCGGCGATGGCGCCCAGGAAGACCGTCAGCACGCTCGTGACGCGCTGAAACGCGGAGAGCAGGTCTTCGCCGGAGAGGATCGTAAAATCGTCCTCGCCGCGGTACGGGATGTTGTGCTGCTGGCGCAGCACGTCCGTGATCTGCGTGATCGCCCGGTCCTTGACGGACGGGTCGGCGTACTCGGCCTGCAGGATGCTCAGGCGCACTTCGCCCTTGGGGGTGCGGTCGGTGAAGAGCGTGCGCGTGGCCGTGGTGTACGGCATGATCAGCGCGTCGTCGTCATCGCCAAAGGGCGTGGCCCCGCGCCGGGCATAGATGCCGATGATGCGGAAGGGCTGGCCGCGCAGGCGGATGAGGGCGCCGATGGGATCCTCGTCCGGCGCGAACAGGTGGTTGATAAAGGTCTGGCCGGCCACCACCACGCGCGCTTCCTGGTCCAGATCCTCTTCCCCGAAGAAGCGGCCGGCGTAGAGCTCGTAATCCCGCATCACAAACAAGGCCGGCGACGTGGCCTGCAGGGTGACGTCCGTCTGGTTGCGCCCGAACGCGGCCGGCACCGTGCGCTGCAGCAGCGGCACCACCCGCAGCGCATCCGGGACGCGCGCCGGGTCCAGCAGCGCCAGCAGATCGCCTTCGGTGAGCACGGTGTTGGCCGACCGGCTGGGCGGGGAGCCGCGCTGAAATCGGCCGGGGAAAATGTACAGGATGTTGGTCCCCAGGCCCGCAAACTGGTCGGCCACATAGCGCGAGACCGAGTTGCCCACCGACACCAGGGTGATGACGGCGGCCACGCCGATGGTGATGCCCAGCATGGTCAGCGCCGCGCGCAGTTTGTTGGCGGCCAGGGCGCGCAGGCCCAGCCGGATGCTTTCGAGGATCATACGTCCCTGGTCCGGAGTCGGTCGTCACTCATAGCGCAGCGCCTCAATCGGGTTCAGGCGCGCGGCCCGATACGCCGGATACAGCCCAAAGAACAAGCCGATCGCCAGCGACACGCCGGTGGCCAGGGCCACGCTGTCCAGCGTCACCGCCACCGGCAGCTCCGGCTGGAACAGGCGGATGGAGAAGGCCGTCGCCGCGCCCAGGCCGATCCCCACCAGGCCGCCCAGCAGCGCCAGGGCCGTGGCCTCCACCAGAAACTGCCCCAGCACGTCGCGGCGCTTGGCGCCCAGGGCCTTCCGCAGGCCGATCTCCTTGGTGCGCTCGGTCACCGAGACCAGCATGATGTTCATGATGCCGATTCCGCCCACCAGCAGGGAGATGCCGGCGATCAGCCCCAGGAACAACGTCAGCGCCCCGGTCACCTGCCCCAACGACGACGTCAGATCCTGCTGGGTGATGACGGTGAAATCGTCCTCGGCGCGGAAGGTGATGTCGCGGAACTCGCGCAGCACCTCGGCAATCTGGCT
This sequence comes from Anaerolineales bacterium, assembly GCA_017999235.1. The sequence goes on from JAGOBN010000132.1 coordinate 7,407, forward strand.
GGCCGCCGCGTCCAACTGGTCGGCGTCCCGCGCTTGCGCGTAGATGGTGGAGACCGAGAAGCGGCCGGCGGCGGTGCGCGCGTTGTAGACCCGCTGCTGGGCCGTGCTGAGCGGGATCATGACCACGTTGTCTTGATCGCCAAACGCGCCGCCGCCTTTAGACACCAGGGTGCCGATGATCTTGAAAGGGATCCGGTTGATTTTGACCGTCTGCCCCAATGGGTAATCGCCGTCCGGAAACAGCCGCTTGACCACCGTCTGCCCCAGCACGGCCACCCGGGCGGCGGAGCGCTCGTCGGTCTCGGAGAAGAATTCGCCGTCCGCCAGGCTGAACTGCCGCACGCCCAGATAATTGCGGCTGACCCCGCTCACCTGCACGGTGGTATTCTCGCGCCCGTACTCCACCAGGGTGAAGTTGGTCAGTTCGGCGGCCACGGCCGTGAGCTCCGGCAGCCGGCCGGTGTCCGCCAACACCGCCACATCCTCATTCGTGAGGGGTTTTTCCCGGCTGCGGCCGGGCTGCGGCGGCCCTTGCGTATCCGGGCCGCCGGGGAAGACAAACAGCAGGTTGGAGCCGATGCCCTGGAATTCCGCCAGCACAAACTGCTCCACCCCGCGGCCAATGGACATCAGGGCGATGACGGCCCCCACCCCGATGATGATGCCCAGCATCGTCAACGCCGAGCGCAGCTTGTTGGCCGCCAACGCGCGCGCGGCCACGGCCAGGGTCTCCCAGAGATTCATGCGCGGCTATTGCCCGGCGCCCAGGGGCGTGAGGCCGGCGGTGTCAATGGCGGCGGTGTCGCCGGCCTGCGCGCCGGCGCGGATTTCGGTATAGACCTCGCCGCGCAGACCGGTGGTGATGGGCACTTCCTGCGTCGTCTCGCCGGCCTGGACGCTCAGAAACGCCTGGCCGGACTGCCGGTCACGGCGGATAGCCCAGTTGGGGGCCAGCACCACATCGCGCACTTCGGCCACCGTCACCTGCACCGTGGCGCTCATGCCGGACCGCAGGCCGGCCTCCGCCTCGCTCAACAGTACCCGCACAATGTAGTTTACGGCCCCGCCGACCAGGGTAGGCGTGGGCGCCAGGCGCTCCACCACCCCTGCCAGGGGCGCGTCCGGCAGGGCGTCCACCGTCACGCTGACCAGCTGGCCGGCCGCCAGTTGGGCCACATCCACCTCGCTCACCGTCACATCCAGCCGGAACTGGCTGGGGTCCAGCAGCACCAGCGCCGCCGCGCCGGCGTTGGCGGGTTCGCCGGCTTTGAGGTTCACCGCCGCCACCACGCCCGCGAAGGGCGCGCGCAGCTCCGCGCGGCTCAGACGCAGCCGGGCTTGCGCCAGCGCCAGCTCAGCCTGCGCCACGCTCAGGTCCGCCTGCTGCACTTGGACCGCC
>JAGOBN010000133.1 GCA_017999235.1 Anaerolineales bacterium
GCCAAGCCGTTGCGGAAGAGGAAGTGATCATCCACCCGCAGCAGCCGCGCGGTCAGCGGCGGAGGGGGGCCGATAGGTTCCACCAGCTGCGGGTCGGTGGTGGCGGCGGCTTGTTTGGAGAGGGTGACGGCGATATCGCCGAAGACGACTTCGTAGCCGTCGATGAGCAAATTCAACGTGCCGGTGGGGTCGGCCTCGTTATATCCCAGGATGGAACCGTCGTCGGCGATGAGCAGCCCCGGCACTTTGCGGGCGACGCGCAAGGCGGCCGGCTCCCCCACCAAGCGGATGAAGCGTCGGATGACGGCGGCCAAGACCTCGCGATACGATGGAGCGTGTTCCGTGTCGGACATCGTTCATCCATCTAGGGCGCGCTGCAGGCGGTTGAAACCCCACAAGACAAAGCCAAACGCAATCACGACCAGCAGCCGATGGACGATCTCATTCCAGTTCTGGTCAAAATTGAAGAGCACAAACAGGCCGGTTTCGATCATGTGGGAGAAGCCGAGGATAACCAGGCCCACCAGCAGGACCCGGAAACCGCGGGAGAATAAGCCGCCCACCTTGGGCCGGCGCACATACGTGAACAGGCCCAGGGCAATCAGAATCAGATCCAGCCCGAGGGAGACTAGCTGTAAAGGACTCATGCGCCGACTTTCACGTTATTAATGGTTGAGAAGGAGGTGATGGGCGCGAAGTCCAGGTTCGGCGCCAAAGGGATACAGATGGCGAGGTGGGTGCCCTGGCCGGGCGCGCTGACGATGGCCAAAGAGCCGCGCAGTTCCGTCACATATTCCTGCAGCATGGTCAGCCCATAATGGCCGTCTTGAATGGCGGCTTCGGGCGCAAACCCCCGCCCGTCGTCGGCGAGCTCGATCTTAAGCTCGGCGGCCTGCCATTCCAGGCGCAAGGTCACCCGGCGCGCGCTGGCGTGTTTCTGAATGTTGTTGAGCCCCTCGTGAATCAGGCCAAACACCTGCTGGTTAAGTTCGGGCGAAAGCAGCCGCGGCTCGCCGCGCATGTCGAACGTCGTCTCCAGGCCCGTGTTGCGGGCGAAGACTTGCAGCCGGCCTTCCAGCAGATGGCCGAGGCTATGATACTCCGGCGAGCGCAATCCCGCTAACAATTCCCGCACCTGTTGGTAAGCGTCGCCGGCCACATCCCGGAGCGTTTCCAATTCCCGTTCCATCTCCACCGGGCTGATCAGGCGGGTCTGCGTCGAGAGCCGGTCGAGGCTCAAGTGCAGATACCCCACCTGCTGAGCCAGCGAGTTGTGTAAGGTAAAAGAAAGCTGCCGGCGTTCGTCGTGGCGCGCCGCGCTCTGCGCCGCGGAGACGGCCTCGATGCGGGCGGTGGCCAACAGCAGCCCCAAGCCGATCTCGGGCGCCAGCGCGTCCAGGAGTTGAGTATTGTCCGGCGTTAGGCGGGTCTCGGGCGCCAAGCTCAGACGCAGCCGGCCCAGGACCAGGCCATTATAAGAGAGGGGCAGGCACGCGTTGGACAAGCTTCCCGGCGCGGCCGGCGTTGAACATAGTGTGAAGTGGGGGTGGGCCTGGGTATGCAGCTGGCAAGCGGCGCAGCCGTCCGGCTCAGGCCGCGGCCTCTCGGAAGCGTTGGCGGAGTCGGGGCGATAGTGGCTGAGCGGCGTAAACCGGGCTTGCGCGTAATCGTAGCCGTACAGCGTGGCTTCCGTTACCGGCAGCATCAGCGCGGGGTAACGGGCCAGGAAATCCAATAACTGGCCCGTGCTCTCACTCTCCACGAGCTGGCGTACAAAGAGCCGCAACTGACTCAGCCGTTGCTCAAAGCGCGCTTGTTTCCGCCCTTCCCGGGCCAACCAGGTCAATAAGAGCCAGGGGATACCCGCGATCAACAACCCGTAGAACGCGATCTCCAGGGTGTGGTTGGTGTCTTGGTCGCTGAAGAGATCCAGCAGCTCAAAGCCCAGCGCGCCGGCCACGCCGGCCACGAGAATCACCCACCGCCACCTCAGGATAAGTTGGAGGGAGCGGGTTTCTGAAGAGTTAGCGGTCATGGATTAAGCGGATGGGCAGGCTGGATTGCTAGCGGCAAGCCGTCAGTGCTGGCCTGGGCAGCCTTCTAACACATGCAGCTGGTGGGGGCGCAGGTCTCAAAAGCCCCCCTCGCCCGGCAATCGGCTGCACTAGTACCTAAATTCTAACCGGCTGGGGGAATTCGCCAATAGTACCGGCATACCCTCAAACCAAGCCAGCCAAACCGCCGGCGCGAAGCCGCCCCCCCAGGTGGGCGCTGCGCCCCAGGCAACCCCGTCCGCGCCTCTGGAAGCTCGCACAAGCCCCGCTGCCAACGGCCGGTACTACCACGGCCCAAAAGGACTAGTACCCCTTCTAGTCCATAGATGATTGAGAATCCCCATTTATGCAACGTCTGACTCCGATAAGAATATTCTTGGCGTTTTCGGCCCGTTGTTGTCGTTTCACAACTCCACATTGGCTTGTCGGTTTGACGAGCCGCGCGTCCGCAGGGAGCGCGCCCCTTCTCGGGAGGTCTGTATGCGGAAGAAGTCGTACTCTGTGTTTGATCAAGTCGTGCGTTGGCTGACTCTTCTGGCCATGCTGATTGGGGCCGGGCCGGGCGCCGCGCCGGTGGCTTTGGCGGCCGCCCCTGCGGCAGCGCCGGAAGCGGCGGCGGCGGTAGTCCCGGTTACGACAGGCGGCGCGACCACCCTGCGCCTGAGCGTCGTGAGCGCGCGGACTGTCGGCGCGGCTGAGCTGCCGCCGGCCGGCACCGGCCCGAGCGGCAAATTCCTGGTGAACGCCGGGGACGCCGTGCCGGCCTTCAAGTGGATCATCAATGAAGACAACTCCGGTGATCCGTTCCAGCCGCGCTTCCCGGACTGCTCGCCGTATTATGAGACGGCCCCGGGGTCGGGGGTGATGGATTACAACAACCCGAACCTGAATTACCCCAAGAACTGCAATTGGCCGTCCATCCGCGCTCAGCAGGCCTACGCCCCGATCGTGGCCCAGGGCACGGAAGCGGAATTTGCCAGCGGCGCCGGCGTGGCCGGCCTAGCGGATGGCAAGTACCTGATCTCGGTCACGGCCGAGAATTTCAAGATTGACGGCGCGCACTTCCTGGTGAAGAACGGCTACATTTACCCGAGCGACATCACGCCCACCGCGGTGGAAAACCCATATGCCAGCCCGGCGCCCAACGGCCTGATCACCGTCGGCATGCAGCCCCTGCCCACGCCCACCGCCACCCTGCGCGCCCGGCTCTTCCGCGACCACTCCATCGTCAACGGCATGTTCGACTCGCCGGCCGAGGATGGCAACGGCATGGTCGGCTGGACCGGCCATCTAAGCGATGTGCTGGCCGAAGTGACCGTGGACGTCTTTGGCAACCCGCTGTGCACCGAGTATTACCGGGACGACGCGGCGGCTTTGACCGCGGACGACCTGGCGGTGATCCGGGCGGCCAACCCCACGGCCAACCCGCAATATGTGCCCGGCAACACCGGGTTGATCCTGTTTGGCGAGGACGGCGCGCCCATCATCAAGACGATGGGCTCTGGCTGTCTGAGCGACGCCAACGGCGACCTGGCCATCCCGAACATGGGCCCCGGCCGCTATGCCTACTGGGTGACCCCGCCGGCCGATCAAATTGGCCGCTGGGTGCAGACCTCCACCCTGGAAGGCAACCACGACTACGACACCTGGGTGCTGGAAGGCGCCACCGGCTTTGACACCGAGTTTGTCAACCAGGCCGAGCCCTTTCCTTGGACGATCTTCGGCTACGTGGACCGCTACATGGGCAAGAACGCCCTGGTGGCCGGCCAAGTCATTTCCGTGCCCACCACCGCTGTGCTCAACGCCAACCCGGTCAATAACCTGGTATCCACCGGCCGGATCACGGGCGTGGTGGCTAAGACCAAGGTGTACGTGCCGATGACCGGCGGCTTGCCGTATCTGGGAAGCCTGTGGGGCGGCCTCTCCGGCGCCAAGCCCGAAGCCCCGATCCCGAATGCCTGGGTGACGCTGACCAGCCTGCAAGCCGGTGACCAGATCGTCTTGACGGCTCAGGCCGACGCGAACGGCAAATTCGACCTCCAGGGTGTGCCGGACGGCGATTACACCCTGACGTACTGGGACGAGCCGCAGATGACGCTGCTGGACCTCCTGCAGGTCTCGGTGGTCAACGGCCAGGCCGTGGATGTCGGCACCCTGATGGTGGCCGGCTGGTTTGCGAGCTTCTCCGGCCATGTCTTCCTGGATATGAACGAGAACGGGCGCATGGATGCGAACGAGAGCGGGGTAGACAACCTCACGCTGGTGGTCCGGAAGCGCTCCAACGCGCTGATCGACCGCGGCGCCATCGCCGTCACCACCACCGGCGGCGGCCACTGGTTCGCTGAAAACACCTACCCGATGACGAACTGGCACGTCATTGAGTTGTACAGTGACGCGTACCGCAACACCGGCTACACCTTCCAGGCTGATAATCAGCCGGAGGAAACCGTCATCAGCCCCGGCGCCGTGGACGTCGCCGTCCTGCCCATCATCGGCCAGAGCGGCCGGCTGGACATCGGTGTGAAGCCGTACGACCCAGGCACGAACGGCGGCATCGCCGGCACCGTCTCCTACGGCACCACGCGCAACGAGCTGGACCCCCGCCATCTGGCCATCGAAAACTGGCAGACGGGCATCCCGAATCTGAACGTCAAGCTGTACGCGCCGGTGGCGTGCACGGATCCCAATACGCAGACCTGTGACGCCGACGGCCTTTATCAGTTGGACGTTGACGGCTCCTACAAGCGCAGCTCCGTAATCAACGAGACCACCACCGAGCAGTTCCAGGCCCCGACCAACTGCACCGTGCGTGATGTGGACGGCAACCCGCTGGTGGCGCCGCTCCAGCGCATCTTCCCAGTTGACCCGAATGCCGAGTGTCTGGAAGGCCCCATCTCGGGCATCCAGTTCGGCCAAACCCAGCAATCCCTGGATGGCAACTGGGGCTTTGGCGACGCCTGTTTCCTGCCCAATGGCGCCCCGGGGGAGGCCAGCGCCGAGGGCGTCTGTGCCTCGGGCACCCTCCAGCCCCTGCCAGCCGGCGATTATATCGTCGAGGTCGTCGTCCCCACCACCACGGTGACGCTGGATGACGGCGCCGGCAACCTGACGACGGTCACGCAGCCGCTCTATATCCCGACTCGGGAAGAGGACATCAACGTCTTCAGCGGCTCCAGCTTTGTGCCCCAGCAGATGCCGGCCGCCTGCGTCGGCCCGCTGCACACTGTGGACGTGGCCGGCCTCGGCGCCGACGGCCCCAATGCGGTGGTCAACCCGACCTTCGCGGCGGAAGGCGGCAGCCCCTATGAAGGCCAGCAGCGCCCGCTGTGCAATATGAAGCTGGTGCCGGTCCAGGATCAGAAGTCCGTGGCTCCGGTCTTCGAACTCTTCACCCCCGTCCCGATCCCGGGCCGCAACTACGGCTATATCGTGGACGACCTGAACCTGACCACCGATCCGACCACCCTGTTCTTTGGTGAAAAGGCCGGCGTCAAGCACTCACCCGTTGGCCTGTATGACTTCACCAACCGCATCATGTACACGGTCTACTCGGACCCGAACGGCGTGTATGAGCCGTTGATGCCGGCCACCGAGACGATCAACTGCCCGTCCCCGTCCGGCGTGTGCGCGGGGATGTTCCGGCACATCGGCAACGACCCCGGCCAGCCGGCCCGCACCGGGCGCCTCAACCCGCACTACGACCCGCAGTTCCGCACCATCTCGGCCAACTTCGAGCTGTATCCGGGCGATATCACCATCTCGGACCTGGCCCCCACGCAGATCGGGGTCTCCATCCAGTCGCCGGGCTCGCAGACGCACGCGGCCGTGCAGTGCACGGTGGCTGACACCACGCCCCAGCTCTTTGCGGTGGACCGACCGTACGTCTACGGGGCGGCCACCGCGGCCAGCCGGCAGATCACGATCCAGGGCAAGGGCTTCCTGACCGCCCAGACCGGGCCGGTTGGCAGCCCGCGGGTGGGCCGCGTGACGCTGACCGCCGCGCCGGGCAACGCTCCGTCTGACACTGGGCTTATCCCCTTGACCGTCGTCGGCGCTTGGAGCGAGAACACGCTGACTGTGCGCGTCCCGCTCATGACCGCCGGCGTGTACCAGCTCCAGGTGGAGAACTACCTGGGCAATGTCACCACCAACGGCATCACTCTGCATGTGCTGGGCAGCGGCTACCTGCCGACGCTGTTCGAGGTCAACCCGCCGGCCGCCCCGCCGGCCGGCTTGCCCGTCACCCGCCAGGTCTTCGCCTCTAACCCGGTGTTTGACCCGCTGGACAACCCGATCCAGACGGCTCTGGATGCGGTCGCCGCTCTGCCCACTACCCCAGATCGCAATTTGGTGGTCGTCTACCCCAACCCGGTATTCTCGACCTTCAACCCGACCCAGGCGTACTTCACGAACCTGCTCATTCACTCGTCCGTCAAGTTGCAAGGCGTTGGGCCGGGCGGCACGTACACGGACGGCAACGGCAACCAAACGATCGTCCCAGGCAGTGTGATCAACGGCAACGGCTTTGGCGGCGACACGGCGATGGCCAACTCTTGGCGCACCCAGGTGGCCGGCCTGACCTGGGCCGGCGATCAGCAAGTGTACGAAGGCGCCGTGATGACGGTGCTGGTGGAGGCCAATGAGCTGAGCAACACCGCCAACAATCGGTACCGGGCCGCCATTGACGGCTTCACGATCGAGGGCGGCGACCAGCTGGGCTTCCCGGGCAACATCAACCAGATCGGCGGCGGCAACAACGGCCTGCCGGCGGTGGTGGAGACCCAGGGCGGCGGCATCTTCGTCAATGGCTATGCCCGGCGCTTGCAGATCACCAATAACATTCTGCGCAGCAACGGCGGCGCCTATGGCGGCGCGGTGCGCCTAGGCACGCCCAACCTGGGTGCGGCCTGGGACAACCAGAACGACAATGTCGTCATCGCCCGCAATCAGATCCTGGCCAACGGCGGCACCAATTTGGCCGGCGCGCTGGGCATCTTCCAGGGCAGCGACGGTTACGAGGTCGCCTGGAACCACATCTGCGGCAACTTCACCGTGGAATACGGCGGCGGCATCAGCCACTATGGGCGCAGCCTGAACGGCCGCATCCACCACAACCGCATTTACTTCAACCGCTCCATGGATGAAGGCGGCGGCATCATGATCGCGGGTGAGCTGCCGGCCAACCCGGCGACACTCTCGACTGGCGCCGGCAGCGTCGACATCTACGACAACATCATCCAGTCCAATCTGGCCAACGATGATGGCGGCGGCCTGCGCTTCCTGATGGCGGCCTCCGACTGCGGCAACCCGGGCTACCAGGTCTGCAACATCAACGTCTTCAACAACATCATCGCCAACAATATCTCCACGCACGAAGGCGGCGGCGTCTCCCTCAACGATGCCCCCAACATCGCTTTCTACCAGAACACGGTGGTCAAGAACCTGACCACGGCCACGGCCCTGACCAGCAACGGTCAGCCGGCGCCGGCTGGGCTCGCGACCACGCCGCACAGCCTGATGCTGCAGGCGCAGTTGGTGAACGCCACCAACTATGACCCCAGCGCCACCCAGCGCTTCGCGCTCAACGGGGCGGATAAGCTGGCGAGCGTCCCGATGATGTTCGGCAACCTGTTCTGGGATAACCGGGCCGGTTCCTACAACCTGGCCGGCGGCGTGAGCGGCATCGGCTTGCCGGGTGATCTGGCGCCCATCAACGTGTGGGACATCGGCGACGCCTTCCACCGCTTCCAGCTGCCGATCTACTTCTCTATGCTCTCGACCACGCCGGACTCGCGGGACTACACCACTGGCCCGGTCACGGTCAACCTGACCACGTACACGAACAACCTGAAGTTCGCGGATGTGGATGGCGTCCCGCAATTCACGTCGACCTTTGATACAACGATCGAGGTCCTGCCGTGGCGCGGCAACCCGCGCTTCGCGGGCGCCACCATCGTGGCCCAGGACGTGCCCCCGACCATGATGGGCAACTATCACTTGGAGGCGGGTTCGCCGGCGGTCAACGCCAGCACGCCGTTCACCATCGTGGGCGTTGTCGGCGGGATGACCTCCCGCGCCGTGGTCACTTCCTCCCCGGATATCGATGGCGACTTCCGCACAGGCGGCGCCACCACTCGGCTCGACATCGGCGCTGACGAGCTAGGGGCGCGGAACTTCTTCATCCTGGTTCTGCCGGACAGCCAGGCGTACGACATGCTCTATCTGCCGACGGTCCAGCGCTAGGCCCTGGCCCAGACACGCAAGGAGACTTGGTATGACTTTCAAACGCAGCCTTCTGCCTAAACTCTCCCGGCGCGGCTTTCTGAAGCTGGGCGCGGGCCTGGCCGCGGCCGCCACCGGGGCGTATGTCCTCCCGCGCGCGCTGCTCAAGCCGGCCACCGCCGCGGCGCCGCCGGTGAATACCACGCCCAACATCCATCTGGCCGCCACCGACGGCTGGATCAAGATCCCGGGCGCGGATATGTACCAGGGCGCGGCCCTGATCCATCCGGATCCGTACGCGCCCAACGGCGCATCCACCTACATGTTCGGCTTCACGGACGTGACCGCCTTCAACGGCGACCGGGCGCAGATCATGACCCAGAAGATGGCGGCCTGGCACACGGCGCCGTCGATCGGGGTGGATCAGGAGGCCGATTTTTGGCTCAAGCTCACCAACCTGGGCTTCACCATGCGCCCGGACCTGACCGACGCGCACACCGTCCACTGGCACGGCTTCAAGAACG
>JAGOBN010000134.1 GCA_017999235.1 Anaerolineales bacterium
CGGGAATTCGTAGACCGGAATGCGCGCCAGGCGCTGGACCACCCACTGGTCATCGGCGTCGGCGGCGCCGCGGGCGGCCTCGTCCAGCGCGGCCTCCCATTCCCCCTGGCTGACCGCCGGCCCAATTACTACCCGGTCGCCGCCGTACGACCGGTTGGGCTTGAGCACCAGCAGGTCGCGCTCCTTGCGCACGTACTCCAACAGGTCCACCATCTCGCCATCCGGCAGGCTGGCGCGCCGCTGGCCGATGACGCGCGTCCAGAGCACGTGCCGGCGGAAAACCTGGCGCTCGTCGGCGCTGAAGTACTTCTGCGTGTACTGCGGGTCGGTCAGGATCTCCCAGCTGCTCTTGTGGTCGAAATCGCCGGCCAGCGACGAGATGACGCGGTTCTGCTTGAACAAATGGCGCAGCGGCCGGATATCCACCCCGTCGTCCTGTTCGATGGCCAGCATGTCGCGGATCTCGTAGTCGCGGTAGATCACGTCCACCACCCGCCCCTTGAACATCACCTCGTTGTCCACCAGATACAGCTCGGAGGGGTCGGCGTGGAAGATGTTCAGCCCGTGGCGCTCGGCGTAATACTCGGCCAGGCATTCTTGTTCGACCGGGCCGTCGTCGGAGTATTTGGGCTCGACAAAGCAGATGTTGCGGCCGCGCCGGCCAATGCCCTCCAGGTGATCCAGGACCTCCTGGATAAACAGCTCGCGCAGGTCCTGGCCGGCCTCCAGGCGCAGGCCGGGCGCGTGCGGGGCCAGGGCCGGCATCACCACGTCGGCCAGCAGCTGCTCGACATTGGGGATCAGGTGGATGCCGCCCACCCCGGAGAGGTTCGGCTCCATGAAGTGGAGCGAGTCCTTCCACATCGGGCTGGTCAGGTCCAGCACGGCATCCAGCCGGCCAAAGACCGGGTTGTTTTCCCGGTGGTTGGGGCCCCAGTTATCCCACAGCCACTTCTCCTCGGGCGGAGTCAGCGGCACAATGCCGCGCACGCCAAAATCCTGGATGTAAAGATCGGGCAGCCGCTTCACGGCATTGATGAGGGTCAAGGCCACAAAGTGCAGATACGCCAGCTGATCCGGCAGGATGCCGGTCGGCCGCATGAGCACGGGGATGACCTCCGCCTGGCCCGCCCGCATGTAGATCAGCTTGCGGCTGAGCGCCTCGGCATGCCACGTTTGCACCAGGGCGGCGCCCTCGGCGCGAGAAAGCCGGCCGAAGGCCTGCCGAATCTGGCTATCCAACGTCAGGCCGCTCAGGCCGCGTTCTTCGGCCGGGGTCAAAGTGGACATGCGCTTCCTTTGCCTGCTGGGTGTGGGGGGAGTTTAATCCAAAAGATCGAATCCGGCGAAACCGCCCAAGGCCCGGCCGGCGCGGGGCGGCGCAATTTGGGGTAAAATGCTCGGCATGAACGGCAATATTGTTGCGACCCGGCGGATCCATCCCCATCGACCCAGAAGCGTTTACCCGGCTTGAGCGGAGATCCTGGCCGTTTTCGGCAAGTTATCCAGCGCGGGCCGCCCGGCCCGCGTTTTGTTTGGGAGTGAGCCATGAAAACGAAGATCGCCACCGTCAAAGGCGCGCGTGATTTTTACCCCGAGCAGATGGCCCTGCGCCAGTGGCTGTACGCCAACATGCGGGCGGCGGCCCAGGCCTTTGGCTACCAGGAATATGACGGCCCGTTTTTGGAGACCCTGGACCTGTACGCGGCCAAATCCGGCGAGGAGCTGGTGAAGGAACAGGCCTTTGTCTTCAATGACCGGGGCGGCGACCAGATCACCCTGCGCCCGGAGCTGACGCCGTCGCTGGCGCGCATGGTGGCAGGCCGGCAGGGCCAATTGCCGCGGCCGATCCGCTGGTGGAGCTTCGGCCCGTTCTGGCGCTACGAGCGCCCGCAGAAGGGCCGCTCGCGCGAGTTCTTCCAGTGGAACGTGGACCTGCTGGGCGTGGACAGCCCCGCCGCCGACGCGGAGCTGGCCGGCGTGATGGCCACCTTCTTCCGCAACATCGGCTTTGGGCCGGCCGAGATCAAGATCCAGTTCAACAACCGCCGGCTGATGGACGGCGAGATCACGGCCCTGGGCCTGGCCGAGAAAAAGAAAGACGTCTTCCGCCTGATCGACCGGCGCGACAAGCTGAGCCCGGAGGCCTGGGACAAATACGCGGCCGATCTGGGCGTCAGCGCCGAGCAATTGGACGGCTTGAAGGCCATGCTGGCCAATCGCAGCCTGTGGCAGAAATCCGCGGAGTGCGTGGCCTTTTTGGAGGCGGCCGAAGCGCTGGGCCTGCGCGAGTACCTGGAATACGACCCGACGGTGATCCGCGGGCTGGATTACTACACCGGCACGGTCTTCGAGGCCCGCGACCGGGAAGGCGAGTTCCGCGCCATCCTGGGCGGCGGCCGCTACGACAACCTGGTGGGGGAGGTGGGCGGCGACCGGCTGCCCGGCGTGGGGTTCGCCATGGGGGATGTGGTTATCGGGCTGGTGGCCCAGAAATACGGCAAGGTGGGGGCCCTGCCGACCGCGCCGGCCGAGGTGCTGGTGACGGTCTTCAACCCGGAAAGCCTGGCGGAGTCCCTGCGGCTGGCCGCCGAACTGCGCGCCGCCGGCCTGCGGGTGGAATGGTATCCGGAGGCCGCCAAGCTGGACCGGCAGCTCAAATACGCGGACGCGCTCGGGGTGCGCTTCGCGCTCATCCAAGGGCCGGACGAGCTGGCGGCCGGCGTCGTTATGTTAAAAGACCTGCGCTCGCGGACCCAGGTGGCGGTGCCGCGCGGCCAGCTGGCGGCCGCATTAAAAGCGCAGGCCGGCGGCTGAAATTATGATAGAATGTCGCCCGCGTCGGCCTTAGCCGGCGCAAAAATATGGTGGCTGTAGCTCAATGGCAGAGCACTGCACTGTGGCTGCAGTGGTTGCGGGTTCAAGCCCCGTCAGCCACCCTCACATGGGATTGCCCAGGGTTTCGCTGAGTTGTCTTTCCAGGGGGAGCACCGGCAACCAGCGCCCTGCCGGCGCCCGCCCTGGTAGCTCAATTGGATAGAGCGCTTGACTTCGGATCAAGTGGTTGTGGGTTCAATTCCTGCCCAGGGCACTCATCCAGCACGTTCTCCGTTACTCGTCGCACGTTAGTTTTTCGACAACTCGTTCACTAATTGAGGCGTTGCCGCGTGCGCCGGCCGGCCCGGCCACGCTGGAACTTGACCGACGATGCGTCGCTCGCGCGAATTGCTATTTAACGACGACACCCTGCGCCTGGAGCTGCTGCTCACGCCGCTGCACCGCCTGGACGTGTCGATTGAGCAGGCCTACTTCGCGGAGGCCATCCGCGTGGCGCGCGATGATCTCAAGCGCCTGCGGATCACCCAGCTGCAGCCGCACTACTACCTCTCCACCGGCTATGGCACCGTGGCCGGCACCACCAGCATCGCCCTGGGCTTTTACGACTGTCACGAACTCCTGCGCCAGCTCAACCGCGAACTGCGCGGCTTCCAGTACTCGCACGAAGACATCGTCAACCTGGTGCGGCACGAGCTGGGCCACGCCTTCGCGTACGCGTACAAGCTCTACACCCGCAAAGACTTCCGGCAGATTTTCAAGGTCAAGGGCAATTACTTCAACACCTATCCGGTGACCGACCGGTACGTGGAGCGAGTCAATCCGTGGAGCCGGGATTTCGTCAACCCCTCCGGCGATCACTACGCGCAGAAGCACCCGGACGAGGATTTTGCCGAGACCTTCACGGTGCTCATGCAGCCCGGTTACAACTGGGAGCGCGAATACCGTAACTACCCCGGCGCGCGGCGCAAGCTCGAGTTCGTCCAGGCCCTCATCCACGAGCTCGGCAACACGCCGCCGGTAATCGATCAGGCGCCCTATTACTTTGAGCCGCTGGAGTCATTCCGGATCACGCTGGCGCAGTTCTTCCGCCTGCGGAGCACGCGCCCCTACCGCCGCCACGCCAGCGGCTTTATCGACCCGGACCTGCGGGATCTCTTCTGGCATCCGCCGGCCATTCTGCGCGGCAACCGCCAGCGCGAGCGCGACTACGTCCACGCCGACAACTTTATCCGCAAGCACAAGCGCGCCATCGTCACGCAGGTCAGCCGCTGGACCGGGGTCTCGGAATTGGTGGTGAAGGACTTGCTGGATAAGTGCAGCGCGCGCTCGCACGCGCTGGACCTGTGGGTGCGCAAGGACAAGCGCGAAAGCAAGCTGGTGGAAGTGACCTCGTTTGTTTCCTACCGCTGCGCGCTCTACGCCCTCAACGACCGCTATCTATGAGGCGCCGGCGGCCACCGGCCGGGCCGCCCGCAGTTCGGTGTACACCCCCATCAGCCGCTCGGCGATCACGCGCCAGCTGTAGCTCTGCGCGTATTCCACCGCCTGGCCGCCCATCCGCGCCCGCAAAATCGGGTCCGAAATGATCGCGCAGATGCGGTCCGCCAGCGCCCCCGGATCACGGTCCGGCACGTGATACCCGGTCTCGCCGTCCTTGATTAAGAACGCCAGGCCGCCCACCTCGGACGCGATCACGGGCGTGCCGCAGGCCATGGCTTCCAGCGCCACCATGCCGAACGACTCATAGTGGGACGGCATCACCACCGCGTCCGCGGCGGCATAGTAATCGGGCAGGGTGTCCTGATCCTGCTTGCCCAGAAACGTCACCAAGCCTTCCAGCGCCAGCTCGTCCCGCAGGGCCATGATGCGCGCCAGCTCGGCGTTCCGGGCGGCCGGGTCGTCCGGATCGCCGCCGATGATGGACAGCGCCAGCTGGTCGCACTCGCACACGCCGCGGTCGCGCAGCTGGGCCACGGCCCGCAGCAGTGTCTCCAGCCCTTTGAGCGGCTCAATGCGGCCGACAAAGACCAGCAGGATGCGGTTCGGGTCCACGCCGATGCGCTCCTTGGCCTGGTCGGCGCGCCGCGGATAGAACAAGTTCACATCCACGCCCGGCGGGATGACGCTGACGCGGTCCACCGGGACGCGATAGAGCCATTGGATCTGGGCCAGCTCGGCCGGCGTGGCCGCGATCAGCCGGTCCGCTGAACGCATGAGCGCGGTCTCGGTCTGGACGCGCAGCTCGCTCTCGCGCTCGGCCGGCGTCTGGGCGATGCGGTTCTTCATGTGGCCGAGGGTGTGGAACATCAGGGCAAAGGGCGTCCCCCAGGCCGCGCGCAGGCTCTCGGCCGCCATGCCGGACAGCCAATAGTGCGCGTGGACGACGTCATACTGCACGCCGGTCGCCCGCGCGAACTCGCGCAGGCCGCCCACAAATTCCGGGACATGCCGCACCAGCCCTTCCTTGGACATCGGGGTTTCCGGGCCGGCCGGCACGTGGATGACGCGGTTGCCGTAGCCCAGATCTTCTTTGACGTGCGGCTGGTGCTCATCCTGGGAGCGGGTGAAGACATCCACGGCCAGGCCGCGCCGGCCCAATTCCCGCGTCAGGTCCCGGACGTAGACGTTCATGCCGCCGGTGTCTTTGCCGCCGAGCGTGGCCAATGGGCAGGTATGGAAGGACAACATGGCGATCCGCATAGGCAGAATTATAACGACGAATAGAGGATTAGACCGGTTTGCCCATCCGCGCCGGCCGTGCTAAACTCCTCTTCGCCCATAACAATGCGACTTCTGAGCGGTGCCTGCGCGGGCGAACGCCAACCGCTTTCAACGGGTGCGGTAGGGCATGCCGGAAAAAATCCTAATTGTCGATGACGATCTTGATACACTCAAGCTGGTCGGCCTGATCTTACAGCGGCACGGCTACCAGATAGTGGCCGCCAACGGCGGCAACCAGGCCCTGTCCAAGGCGCTGGCCGAGCGCCCCGACATTATCCTGCTCGATGTGATGATGCCGGACATGGACGGCTATGAGGTCACGCGCCGCCTGCGCGCCGATTCGGCGGTGGCCCATATCCCCATCATCATGTTCACGGCCAAGACCCTGCTGGATGACAAAGTGGCGGGGTTCGAGGCCGGCGCCGACGACTACCTCACCAAACCCACCCACCCGGCCGAGCTGGTGGCGCACGTCAAGGCGCTGCTCGCGCGTTCGGCCGCCAACCGCGCCTTCGTCCCCGCCGAACATGCCCGCCTGATCGGCTTCCTGGGCGCCAAGGGCGGGGTCGGCACCACCACGGTCGCCATCAATGTGGCCGCCGCCGCCAGCGCCAGCGGCCAGGACACCATCCTGGCGGATTTGCGCCTCGGCAACGGCTCGGCCGGCCTGATGCTGGGCCTGGCCCAGGGCAACAGCCTGGGGGCGCTGGTCACCAAACCGGTGGGCGATCTCAACCAGCGCGCGGTCAGCGGCCAGCTCATTTCGCATGCCAGCGGCCTGCGCGTCCTGCAATCCGCGCCGCTCCCGCGCGAAGCCGCCCTGGTCAACAACGTGGCCCAGCTGGAAGCGGTCATCAAAATCCTGACCGGGATGTGCAAGCTGCTGGTGCTGGACCTGGGGACCGGCCTGACCGACGCCAACCGGCGCCTGCTGCCCTTGTGCGATCATTTTGTGACGGTCACCGACCAGACCCGCGTCTCCTTATCCCAGACCAAGGCCCTGATTGCGGATCTCGTCGGTCTGGGGCTGGCGGCCGCCAAGGTGGAGGTGGTGGCCGTCAACCGGGCGCCGGCCAGCAACCAGCTCTCCTGGGCGACCGCCGAACAGATCATCGGCCAGAAACTCGCCACCGTTATCTCGCCGGCCACCGAACTCGCCTACCAGGCCAGCGAGGCCGGCACCCCGTTGCTCCTTTTGCGGCCAGACGCGCTCCCCGCCGACCAGTTCCGCGGCCTAGCCACCCAACTCCTGCAAAAGGTGCGCCCCAGCGGGCCATGACGGACCTGAGCGCGCGGATTGCGCGGGCCGCCGCCCTGCTGCGGGCCGCCCGCACAGTTGTGGCCCTGACCGGCGCGGGCCTTTCCACCCCGTCTGGCATTCCCGATTTCCGCAGCCCCGGCGCGGGCCTCTGGGAAGACCGCGACCCGTTTGAGTTCGCGTCGCTGTCCGCGTTCCGCTACCACCCCGAAAAGTTTTACAGCTGGGTCCGGCCGCTGGCGGCCCGCATCCACGCCGCCCAGCCCAACGCGGCGCATCACGCGCTGGTGGCCCTGGAAACTGCCGGCTGTCTGCGCACGGTCATCACCCAGAACATCGACGGCCTGCACCGCCTGGCCGGCCAGCGGGAAGTCCTGGAAATCCACGGCAGTCTGACCACGGCCACCTGCCGCCAGTGCCATCACACCGTCCCCGGCCGGCCGCCGCTGGAGCGCTTTATCCACGAGGGCGTGCTGCCCGTCTGTGAGAGCTGCGGCGGCATTCTCAAACCGGATGTCATCCTGATGGAAGAGCAGCTGCCGGCGTTGGTCTTTCAGCGCGCGCGGGATGCCGTGCGCCAGACGGACCTGCTGCTGGTGGCCGGCTCGTCGCTGGAGGTCATGCCGGCGGCCGGCCTGCCGCTGGAGGCGCTGCGCTTCGGCGCGCGCCTGATCATCGTCAATCTCGGCCCCACCTTCCTGGATGAGCGCGCGGATGTGCTGATCTCCGCCGACGTGGCCGAAGCGCTGCCCAGCCTGGTGGCGGCGGCGGGGCTGCCGGTCCATGCCTGACGCCGTCGACTACCCGCTGCTGCTGCGGCGCATGGAGCGCGTGATTGAGATCAGCCAGATCATCGCGTCCACGCTGGATCACCATCAGCTGCTGCGGACCATCATCCAGGCCGCTAAAGAACTGACCGAGGCCGAGGCCGCGTCGATCATGCTGGCCGACAGCCAATCCGGCGAGCTGCGCTTTGAAGCCACCACCAACATCGCGGCCTCCAAAATGGAAGGCCTGGCGGTGCGGATGGATAACAGCATCGCCGGCTGGATCTTCACCAATGCCCAGTCCTTGATCGTGCCGGATACCAGCCAGGACCCGCGCTGGAACCGGAATGTGGACAGCAAGGTGGAATTCACCACGCGCTCGATCCTGGGCGTGCCGTTGACGCACGGCGGCAAGCCGCTGGGCGTGATCCAGGCCCTAAACAAGCAGACCGGCCCTTTCAACGAAGACGACATCACCACGCTGAAAACGCTGGCCGCCCAGGCCGCCATCGCCATTGTCAACGCGCGCCTCTTCCAGCAGTCCGACCTGATCTCCGAGATGGTCCATGAACTGCGCCAGCCGCTGGGCGCCATCATGGCCACCAGCTCGCTCCTGCTGCGCCCCACCCTGCCGGAGCAGAAGCGCACGGAGCTGGTCCGCACGGTCCAGCGCGAGACCGAGCGCCTGACCACCATGACCACGGATTTCCTGGATATGGCACGGCTGGAGTCCGGCCGGATGCGCTTCAAGCGCGATCCGTTCAACCTGCCGGACTTGATTCAGGAGTGCGCGGAGGTGGTCCGCCCGCAGGCCGCCGGCCGGCAGATCACGCTGCGCCTGGCGCTGGACCCGGAGGTGACGACGCTGGACAGCGACCGCGGCAAGCTTAAGCAGGTGCTGCTCAACCTGCTGACCAACGCCGTCAAGTACAACCATGATCAGGGCGCCATCACTATCGCCACCCGCCGCACCCCCGACGGCCGGCGGGTGCGCGTCAGCGTCACCGACACCGGCAAGGGCATCCCGGCCGAAGCGATGAAAAACCTGTTTCAGAAATTCTTCCGGGTGCCGGACAGCGAAGGGTACAGCACGGGGACCGGCCTGGGTCTGGCGGTCGCCAAAAAGATCGTGGAAGTACTGGGGGGCGAGATGAACGTCGAATCGCAGCTGGGGGTCGGCAGCAC
>JAGOBN010000135.1 GCA_017999235.1 Anaerolineales bacterium
GCGTTGGCCTGCGCCCTGATCATCGCCCTGACCTTTGACCGGCTGGCCCAACAGGCGGCGGTGTTCGCGCCCGGCCGATACAACGAACCAGTGGCGGCGCGCCGGCCGCGCACGGCGCAGGCCACCACGCTCACGGCGTTCAGCCTGTGGCTGGCCGCGACACTGGCCCTGGGCGCGCCGGTGCCCGCGATTGGCGCCCTGTTGTGGGGCCTGGCCGTCCTGGCCCTCTTGATCATGCCGCAGCAGCGCTGGGCGCTCCTGTGGAGCACCAAGGCCGGCCTGATCGTGTACAGCCTGGCCGTGATCGGCTACCGGCTCTTCCTCTGGCAGGCCGGCCAGCTCTCGCCGGCCGATCTGGCCAGCGTCTTTGGCGGCGCACAGGCAGCCGGCCAGGTGCTGGCGCAGAACCTGGGGACGGTACGTACGATCGGGGCGTGGCTGCTGTGGGTGATCCTGCCGGCCGGCTACGCCTGGATCTTGATCCAGAACTGGGCCGCCCAACCAATGTCTATCGTCGGGCCGTGGCAGGGCGCGCAGGACGTGATCGCGGCCTTGCGGACCCGGGGAGAGCACGCGTGAACGGCCGGCGGTCCAAGGCGGCCGCGCTCGCGGATGCGGCGAAACGCCGGTGGTCTGAGCTGACCGGCCAGACCGCGCGCTTCCAGGGCCGGCTGGATGACCTGACGGTGACCGCCTCTGGTCTGGAGTTTCATCCGGGCGGCCGGGGCCAGGTCAACTACTACTGGTTTGAGATCAAGGAGCAGCGCGGCGCTGGCCGACCGTGGACCGGCGTCCGGGTGGTGAAGCTCGCGGAGCTGGTCTATCTGCCGCAGGAGATGCGCCTGGAAGCGTCCTTGATCCGGCGGCAGGCCGCCCTACAGCGCGCTCTGGCGGCCACGGGCATCGAGCTGATCACGCTCAGCCTGGGCATCTTCGAGGCGCCAGAAGGCCAGCGGCTCTCCGGAGCGACTGGCGTGGTGCAGTGCTACGGGGTGGCCACTCGCGCCGCCAGCCGGGAAGCCGCGGCCGCGCTGGCCGGCCAGCAGATGGCGGCCGTGACCGCGGCCTTTGCCGCCCAATTCCCGCAAAGCCGCCTGGTCCCGCTATCCGCCGAGCGCGCCGTGTGGCTGGCCAACGCGCTGGGGGACATGGCGCACATCACGACTCTGATCGGCCAGCCCGACCCGCGTGAAAGCGCCCGCGGCGGCGGGCAGGAACGCGCGCCCAAGCCGGACACTTTCACCGAGCAGCAAAATGAGCTGCTTTTCCGGGCGCTGACCCGCGCGCGTGAAGAGTTCGTGTTCTTGAACATCGCCACGCCCGTGGCCCGCGCGGATGTCGCCCGGATGCAGGCGGCCCTGGCCGACCTGACCAGCCCGATCGCGTCCCGGCAGCAGGGATCGAGCAGTATCGGATTCGGGGTGTCGCTGCCCGTCATATTGAGCGCCGCGCAGGGCCTCTCGGCCGGCCAGTCCTACGGCACAGCCTCGACCACGGGCGAGACGCACGGGACCAGCCAGGCCCACGGCACGGCCACCACGGACGGCGTCGCGAACACGGCCAGCTGGTCGCACACCATCGGCCAGGCACACACCGAAGGCGTGGCTCACTCGTCGAGCATCACGCATACCAGCGGCACCTCGCACTCGGTGGGCATCTCCGAGGGCGCGGCCCAAAGCAGCGGCTGGGCCGATACGGCCGGCGCCTCCCAGTCCCACGGCGTGACGAACACCAGCAGCCACTCCGAGTCGGCCAGCGGCGGCAGCGTGACGACGGTCACCAGCAGCCAGACGCAGGGCCACACCGACAACTGGACGGCCAACGGCGGCGTCTCCATCGAGCCGGCCGGCATCGGGATCTCGGGCGGCGGCGGCGTGGGCGCCAGCGACTCCGTTGGGCAAAGCACTGGCATCAGCCAGGCCACTTCTAGCGGCTGGGCGAGCACCAACTCCAGCGGCCAATCCATCAGCGATGTGGCGACCACTAGCCAGGCCCACTCGGTCAGCGGTTCCGCGACGCAGAGTCAAGGAATCTCAGAGTCCTGGGGCTCATCCTCATCCGTGAGCGTGGGCGAGGCCACAACTCTCAGCCAGGCGGATACCACGAGCGAGTCGCAGACGGTGGGCGGGGCCAGGACAACGTCGCACGCGGAGACGTCTTCTTACTCGACGGGCGAGTCGCAGGCCCAGTCTCAGGGTCGGAGTGTGGCCCTCGGCCAGACCTTGGGCGCCGTCCACTCGGCCAGCCTGGGGGCCGGCGTGGCCCCATCCGCGTCGGTGTCCAAGTCCTTCCAATGGAAGGATGAGAACGCGGTCGCGCTGACCGAACTGCTGGAGCAGCAGATCAACCTGCTCAAGGAAGCGGCCGAGGAAGGCGGTTTGTATTCGGACGCCTATCTCCTGACCCGGACCGAGACCGGCCGGGCCGTGGCGGAGGCCGCCGCCGTGCAGGCCTTCGGGGGTTCGCAGGGCGTGGTCATGCACGTCCAGCCGCGCCGGCCGGCCGGCCAGCCGGAGGCCGAGCACCTGCAGCGGCATGCGCGCTGTTTCTCGCCTTCGAGCCTGGTCGAGACGCTGGGCTGGCTGAACGGATATGCGTTTTCGACCCTGATCACACCCACCCAGCAGGCCGCCTACTCGGCACCGGGCCTGTTTGAGGAAGGCTCGGCCCTCACGGTTCAGGAGCGCACGCCGCCCTTTGCCCTCAACCCGGCCCTGCCCGGCGATGTGGTGCTGGGTTTCCAGTATTCCACGGAGCGCGGTGAGCTGACCACCATCCCATTGCGCCTGTCTGAAGATCGGCACTTCCACACAGTCTTTGCCGCCGACACCGGCTTCGGCAAGACCGTGGCCGGCGAGCGGCTGGCGGTGGAGGTGGTCGGGGTGTGGCACCACCGGGCCGTGGCCCTGGACTTTGGGGCCGGCTGGCGCAAACTCCTGCGTAGTACGCTGCCAAGGGACCGGGTGGATTTTTATCAACTGTATCCGGGCGGGGTTCGGCCATTCCGCTGGAACTTCCTGCAGATCGGGCGGCGCATCGACCCAGAGACGCAGATCTCGGCCACCGCGGAGCTGCTGTGCGCGGCCGGCCGGATGGGCCCCCGGCAGATGGGGTTGATCAAAAAAGCCTTGCGGCATGCGTATCTACAGGCCGGCGTCATCTTCCCGGCCGGTCGCTTCGATCTGGCCAGCTTCGAGAAAAAGCCCGACCCGCCCCCATCTAAACCAACTGGCCGGCCCACCAAGCCACAGCCACAACCTGATCCGGCCACAGAATTGCTGAAATGGACGGTGCTCCAGCCTGGTGAGCCGCAAGCCTTGGCTGCGGCCCGCATCGCTTATGGACGATCCGGGCCCGTGATCAAAGACGGCGTCCCGGTGTCCGGCCTGGGAGCGTTTGACCGGCAAAGCCTGGCGGTTTGGCGCTCCCGGTCCGTGGGCATCGCGGACATTTACGAATGGCTGCTCACCTACACCGAGGGCCTGGATGAACGTGATCCGAGCCGGGTCACGCTGGAAGGGATCCTGGTGCGATTGGAGACGTTCACCCGGGGCGCCCTGGGACAGATGTATGGGCCGGGCGATGACTCGCTGGCGGTGGAGGATCTGGGTCTGCTTGGACCGGAGCCGAAGGTCGCTGACCGCTGGGGCCTGTGCATTCTGGAGGCCGGGACGATGGACGAGTTCGCCAAGATCGTGGTGTTTTCGCTGGCGGCCTGGCACCTCTATCAAGACGCGGTGGCCAGGCGGCGCGAGGCGCTGGGCGGCTGGCAGAACCGGCCGCTGGACATCTTCTGGGAGGAAGCCAACAAGGTGCTGACCGGTGACGGCGCCGGGGCGGATGCGGCTACCTCCAGCAGCGGCGGCGCGATCCAGCTCTGGCAGAGCATGTGGCGGGACGGGCGGAAATATTCGATCTACCTACACCCGCTGGTGCAGACGCTGGCGGCCCTGCCGCCGGGGATCCTGGCCTCCTGCAACAACGCCTTCTTCGGCCAGATGAAGAACTTGCAGGACCGGGACCTGGCCGTCGGCCACCTGGCGCGATCCGAGCGCGGCTTCACGGATGAGGAGTACAAACGGTATGTGAGCCGTATTCCCAAGAAGCTGGCGATCGTGAAACTGGGCTACAGCGATGATGTGGCCCAGTTGGAGCCGATGCTGGCCCAGCCGCTGATCGTGCCAGGGGTAGAGCCAAGCGATGAGGAACTGACGTTGCTTTAGCCGGCGCGAAAGCCCGGCAAAGGTTAGGCCGGCTGGCTAATTTGCCTGGCCGCAAAGGTCCGCTGCCGATGATCCCATTGCAGGTTGCCCGACGTTAGTACTGACCGTCCTGGACCACTTTGATGGCACCTTCCGAAGAGTCATTCACCACGTAGACGCGGCCTGTGGCCTGGCTCACGATCACCACGCTCTGACAAATGGTACACGACACACCAGCGGTCGGGTAATGCGCTACCACAGCCCCCGTGGCGCCCTTCATGACGTAGGTGCCGCCCCAACCCGCGTAGTACACGTTGTCGGTCAGGTGGCGCACCCCGACCGCAGTCAGGCTCATCTCCAAAGTGACGTTCGTGAACGTGTCGGCCGCCCCGTTAAAGATCGTGGTGACCGCGTTGACTTCGGTGTCGGAGTATAGGCGGTTGACGTTGGGATTAAATACGAGCGGCTGGGTTCCGTCGTTGGCGGTATATGTGCGCGTGACGGTCCCGGTGTCCCGGTCATAGATGCACACCCCTTCCATGCCGGCACTTGCACAATAGGTGATGTACGCTTTGTTTTCCATCCAGTTCATCGCCACGCCAAAGCCGCTCAGGTCGGGCACCGGCGTGACCGCCAGGGTGGTTGGGTTTATGATAAACAGATTGTTGTCGTTCTGCGACCAGTTGGCGACGAACAGCTCGTGCGTCAGCGGGTTGACGGCCAGGCTGGTGTAGACATTGCCCCAGATCCCCGTGATTCTTTCGGTCACGTCGGTGGCTACATCGATTTTGTAGATCCCGCCATCAAAGGGTGCGCCGCCGCTTGACGAAAAGTAGACGGTGTCAAGTACTTCGTCTTTGACGAGATAGACGCCGCCGGCGGTGGGCAGATACTTGAGTAGCGAGCCCCCGGCAGTGTCGATCACGGCAACGCGGTCGGCGGCGATCACGCCCGGCCCGAAGTCGCCCGCATAGAGCTTGCCGTGGCTTTCGTCCACGACCATCGAGAGACAATCGCTTAGGCTGGTCGGCACGCTGCCCACTTCGGCCAGCGTGGTCGCGTTGTAAATGTAGATATTGTGCGTCGCCTCATCGAAGACAAACAGACGATTCCGAGACTCGTCGAGCGCCAGCGCACTCGGCCGGAATCCGGGGCGGGTGATGGTGCCCACGACACCACCGGTCGGCAATGGCCGGTCAGGCGCCATAATCAACGGAAGGTACACAAACAGAGGCGCTCCCAGAGTGCCGAAGTGGCCGGCCCAGGTCGCGGCCGGCGCCGGTTCAAGCGCGGTAGCGTTCACCGAAAGGGTGCCCGGGAAAGGCGTCGCCCCTAGCAGGAGACACGTTATCAGTCCGAGGCTGCCAGCCGCCTTCATTTTCATTGCGCCTCCCCAACCGTCGCCGGGACAGTCTGCGACGAAGTGATCATTTCATCCTGACCTGGCCCAGCCTCGAGCCGGGCTCAGCAAAACCCACAACCTCACCATCCAAGGAGATCATCATCGCTCATAGGCCCCGATGTCAATGCGGCCGCTCTTAACGCGCGGAAAGCCTGAGCCACGCTGATCGTAAACCGGCGGCGAAACAAAGGTCGGATCGCCGGCCTCCAGTGCCACACTGCCCGGCCCCAGCGCCATGGTGAGGGTCGGGCCACCATTATTGGCTAGTGATCCCAGATTGAGCGGCGCCGCCGCGGCGTCTATTAGGTTGCCAGTGGTAATGCCGGTGATCGTCGCGCTCGCGGTGCTGCCGATCAGGTTGTAGCCCAGGGAATAAACGGCGCCGGAGATGTCCGGGCCAGAGGGGGAGCTATTCCCGGCTACCAGGGTGCCACCGAGGTTGATGGCGCCGCCGGTGTAGGCAATCCCGCCCCCTGTGTCGGCCGAGTTGCCGCTGACAGTGCTGTGCGTCATGGTCAAGGTGCCGCCGCTCCAGATACCGCCGCCAATCCCCGCCGTGTTGTTGGCAAAGGTGCTGTTATCCACCACCGCGATGGTCGTGCTCCCGCCCACAAACAGGCCGCCACCCGCACCCTGCGCAAAATTAGTTGAAAACGTGCAGCCCGTGATAGTGACCGTGGCGTTGACCACCAGCAGGCCGGCCCCGCCGGCGAGCTGGTACGCCGAATTGCCGGAGAAGGTCGTATTGGCGATCGTTGCCGTGCCGCCCGGGATGATAATGCCACCCGCCAGACCTTGCGCCACGTTGCCGGAGAATGTACTGTCGCTGACGGCCAGGGTTCCAAAGCTGTTGATGCCGGCTCCGTCGCGTGGGATCGCGTTATTGAGAAATGTGCTATGCGTTACAGTCAGCGTGCCGCTCTGGTTCACGATGCCACCACCAAAAATGGCCGTGTTGTTCGCGACCGTGCTGTTGTCCAGCCATACCGTGCCGGCGTTGTAGATGGCTCCGCCGTTGTAGTTGCCCAGGGCGCCCTGGCCGGCCTCGTCATTGGGCAGCCGGCCGTTCTTTAGGGTCACGCCGTCGAGATTCAGATGCCCGCCGGCGGCGATCAGGAAAAGCCGGAAATCGGGCACGCCACTGCCACTGCTCCGCTCGATGGTCGCCCCATTGCCGTGAATGGTCAGCCTGCCCGCTGCTGCCGCGTCGAGAACGGTGGGGAGTCCGGTAGGTCCGATGTCGCTGCTCGCGACCGCCGTCAGGGTATAGGTGCTGTTGGTCAGATTAATGACCTTGTCTGAGGGGCGGCTGTTGGCACACTGGATTGCGTTGATCAGCCGGGTCACATCCCCGGCCGGAACCGGGTGGGGGAAGACCGGGCAGGTGAAGACCGAGTTGCCGGAGTAGGTGTTGTTGATCTCGGTGGCGGCGCCGTCCGCCACGAGAATGCCGTCGCCCAAGCGGGCAGTATTGCCGGAGAAAGTGCTCCCGCTGACGACCAGCGTCCCCGTACTATAGAGGCCGCCGCCATACTGCGCCCCATTGCTCGTGAAGATGCTGTTTGTGACGGTCAGCGTTCCGGCGTTGAAGAGGCCGCCGCCATTCTGCGTGGGGAGGCTGCCGTTGAGTACGCGCACGTTGTCGAGCGTCAGGCGGCCGCCGCTGGCCACCATCCAGATGCGGAAATCCGACAGGCTGCTGAAGCTGGCTGGTTTGATCCCGTAGCTGATAACCGCCCGGCTCAGTAGACTGGAGGTCGCACCGTTGACCACGCTGGGCAGCCAAACGCGAAAGCCAACCCGTGCGATCGTGGCGCCATTGCCCTGGATAATGAGTTGACCCGCCGTCGCGGCATCGACAATGACGGGTAGACCATTGCCGCCGGCGGTCGCATTGTTCGCGGTGGAGAGCCAGTAGACGCACCCGGCTTCCAGGCTGAGAGTATCATCGCCGGCGGTGGCATTGGCCGCTTCTACCGCCCCGATCAAGGCATTCGCCCCGCAACTCACCAGGTTGCTGGCGGCGCGCGCCGGCCCGGCTGGTCCGAGCCCGAGAAATAGCAGGCTGAGCACCAGCACGATTCGCACCCCCAACAGTCGCCACGACCAGTTGCCTGACCGGTGGTCCATGGAAGCGTGCTTTTTATGAAGCGCCATCTGGTTTGTCCTTTTGAGATAGCTGATCTCATGGGAGCAATTCCCCAATGCTCCCGGCCGATGTCATCACCGTCGCATTCGCCGCGCCGCCGGCGTGGCTGACTCAGGGTGCGCTGTCCCACAGGCAGATGCATCTGTCTGGCGCGCTAGAAGCCAGTCGCTGGCAACCCTATTCCAGGTTGGGTTCACTATGGCCTGGCGGTGATGCGCGCCCGATTGTTTGATCGTAACACCAGTTTCGGTTTCGGTACATTTTTGGGTATCCCAACTCGGCCGCCTCAACGCAAACCCCATCCCCTATTGATTCGGCCCCCGTGATTTGGTTTTATCTCCCTGCAACGTGAGCAAGGAGAAAGCGCGTGTCCGCTAAACCAGATCAGCCTGCTTTAGAAGTTATTGGCCCCGTCGTGGCGGCCCAGATCCTCAAGTTTGACCGCTCGACCGTCCGGCGGATGGCTGACAAGGGCCTTATCCCCGTCCATGCCTTTACCCCGGGCGGCAACGTGCGGTTTCTCAAGTGCGAAATTGAACAACTGCGCGACCGACTGGCGGCTCGGACCAAGCGCCTGCGGTCTCTGAAAAGCCTGCGGCGGCCGCGCCAGGCTGAAATGCCGGAGGCCGGACGGTGAAACTGCGCTGCAGCCGGCTTGACCTGGTGCTCGCCGCCGGCCTAACCGTGTTTTCCGCGTATCGCCTGGCCAACGGCAATGCGCTGAGCGTCCTGCTGGCCGCGCAATCCCTGCTCGTGGCGGGTTTGCTGCTCATCCGGCGTGCGCCGCGTGAGGAAGTGCGATGGCCGCTCCGGCTGTTGGCTTGGTGGTCCGCTTATATCCCTTTGCTGATGACCGTTGGATCGCGCACGGCCTGGCCAATGCTGATCCAGGCGGCCGGCCTGCTGCTGGCGCTCTGTGCGCAGGCCTTTTTGGGGCGCTCGTTTGGGATCGCCCCG
>JAGOBN010000003.1 GCA_017999235.1 Anaerolineales bacterium
GAGCGGCAGGAGCGCGAAGAGCAGCGGGAGCGCCACGACGGTGGCGAGCACCAGCCGGTTCTTGAAGACCTCGGACCATTCTTTGAGGACGATGGTGCGGATACGCAGGGTGTTCATAGGATACCTGGAGAGAGATGTTTCACATGGAACCTGGCGGGGTGGACGCGTGGATCAACTGGAGATAGACATCCTCCAGCGACCGGCGCAGCTCGCCCACGAACTGCACATCGGCGCCGGCCTCGATCAGCCGGCGCAGGATGACCGGGTTTTGCGTCTCGGGCTCGTCCAGCCGCACGATCAGGCGCGTCTCGGCGATCTTGACTTCGTGGACAAACGGCAGGGCGCGCACCGCCTCGGCCAGGGGTTCGTCGGCGGCGCGCAGATGGAAGACCACCTGCCGGCCATACAGACGCCGGCGCAGGGCGGCCGGCGTGTCCACCGTCACCAGCCGGGTCTGGAAGATGGCGATGCGGTTGCACAGCCGATCGGCCTCATCCAGATTGTGCGTGCACAGGAAGATCGTGCGGCCCTCCGTCTTGAGGGTCTCGATCGCGTCCCGCACCAGCCGGGCTGCTTCGGGGTCCAGGCCGCTGGTGGGCTCGTCTAAAAACAGCACCTTGGGCTCGTGGAGCAGGGCGCGGGCGATGGCCAGCTTCTGGCGCATCCCCTTGGAGAAGCTGCCGGCGGAGTCCTGCCGGCGCTCCCACAAGCCAAACAACTGGAGGTACTTTTTGACCTGGGCGGCCGGCTCCGCCACGCCGTAGAGCTGGGCGAAGATCATCAGGTTGCGCTCGGCGCTCAACCGGTCATACATGCCGGGGCTCTCGGTCAGGATGCCGACGCTGGCCCGGATGGCCTGGTCCGCCTGGCCGATGGCAAACCCGTTGACGGCGGCGCGGCCGGCCGTGGGGCCGATCAGGGCGCACAACATCCGGACCGTGGTGGTCTTTCCGGCCCCGTTAGGACCCAAAAAGCCAAACACCTCGCCTTCCTCCACAGAAAACGACAGGTTATCCACAGCCGTCACCGCGGCCGGCTTGCCGGCCTTGCCCTTGCGCTCCCCGGGAAAAACTTTGGTTAAGCCCTCTGCTTGGATCATGGCACTCTCCATTTACTGAGTGTAACGCGAGTCGTCGATTTTTTCGGCCGGCGCGGCGGGCGCGGGTGAGAACGGCGCGGGTTCCGGCGCCGGCCCCGTGACCGCCGGGGCGGGTTCGCCGCGGGGTTCCAGCGCGGCCGGCGTTTCCGGCGCGGCCCGCAGCCGGAACAGTATCCCCAGGCTGATCAAAATGATGACGGCCAGCGCGCCCTCCGCCGCCAGGGCGCCGGCCGGGGTGTCGGCGCCGACGAGCTGCAGGACCCCCAGCGCCACGGCGTTGGCCAGGGCGTGCCAGAGCACCGCCGCCGCCCACCACAGCCAGTTGCGCCGAACCAAGACCTGCAGCACCAGCACCGACAGGGTGATATGCAGGGTCATCGCCAGCACCCGCTCCACCGCGCCCAGCAGAGTCAGCGGCCAGGCCAGCGACCAATAGGTTTGGACTTGCGCGGCGAGGGCCGCCTGTTGGTCGGCGGGGATGGGCAGCGTGCTGATATCGGTGTTCTGCAGTCCGACCAACTGGAAGAACGCGACCAGGGTGAGGCCGCCGGTGATAACGGCCTCAATGCCGCCGTGGCCGGCGCCGTAGACCACGGCCTCCCGCCAGGTGCGGGCCTGGGGCGCCAGCCAGCGGTAGCCGATGTAGCGGGCGGTCTCCTCAAAGAGGCCGGCCAGCAGCGCCAGGACAAAAATATTGAAAGCCGGCGCCCACGCTTCCGGCACGTGCGGCAAGACGCCGGTTTGGAACAGGGCCGTCAAGCCATACACGACGGGGAGGTGGAAGACCTGCGATCCGATAAACATGAGCGCGCCGAGGCCGACCAAGCGCCAGCCCAGCCGCCAGCGCCGCGCCAGAAACAGCCACAGCGCCACAGGCAAGGTGAGCATCAAAAAAGCATTGAGAAAGTGGGTGAACGTCAACATGCGCGGACTCCAGAAAAATGCCGGGGAGGCATGGGCCACTCCCCGGCGATGCGTGTCAGCGTGGGCAGGGCAAGTGTTTACGAGACGGTGGGCGGCGCGCCCCGGCTGTTTTGCGCGAGCGCGGTCAGACCCGTCATCCCGCCTAGGTTCATCGTCTCCACCGCGGAGGACGGCACGATCACCAGCGCGCCTTTATCCTTCAACCCCTCAAAGAGCATGTTCATGGCCCGCAGATGCAGGGCGGTGGGGTTGTTGACGTAGGCTTCGGCGGCTTCGGCGAAGGAGGCCGCAATCTGCTTTTCGGATTCGCCCAGGATGACCCGTGCCTGGCGCTCGCGCTCAGCCTGCGCTTGCCGGCTCATGGCCACTTCCAGGTCTTGCGGGATCACGATATCGCGGATCTCGACGCTGGTGACGCTGACGCCCCACGGCGTGGTGCGCTCGTCGATGACCCTCTGGAGCTCGCGGTCAATCGTGTCGCGGCCCACCAGGATATCGGCCAGCATCTTCTTGCCGATGATGTCGCGCAGCGCCGTCTGCGAAGCCCAGGCGATGGCCGTGCGGTAATTCTCCACCTCCAGGGCCGCTTTCTGGGCGTCCCAGACCACCCAGAACAGCACCGCATCCACATTCACCGGCACCGTGTCCCGGGTCAGGGTTTTTTCGGCGTTGAACGGCGTCACCATCGTGCGGTGATCGACCCAGGCCGGCACGGTGTCCATGATCGGGATGATCCAGAACAAGCCGGGTCCATACAAGCCGCGGAAACGGCCGAAGCGCAGGACGACCGCCTTCTCCCACTGGTTGGCGATTTGGATGGCAAAGAGCAAGTAGGTGCCGATCAGAGCAAAGCCCACGACGAGCGGCCCGATGACGATATCGGGCCAGCCGCTGAGGCTGCCGATGATGGCCGCCATCACGCCGGCCGTCAGGCAGATCCCAAACGCGGTGCCAGAGACCGGGTTGGCCTGGCGGCTGGCGGTCGATAGAAGCTTAATATCAGACAGCGATAATTTGTTCATGCTGGTTCCTCCCGCATCATATTTAGCCCGGCCGCGAGGCTCTCGGAAATCTCGGCGGCGGTATAGCCCAGCCGCACTGCCTCAACCAAAAAGCGTGTGGTCAGTTCAGTGAGTTGCTGCCGGCGCAAGCGCCGCTGATCAACCGGAATAGGCTGCTCCAGAATATACGTGCCGCGGCCTTGTTGTGTGGAAATAACACCCTCCTCATCCAGCATCCGATACGCACGGGCGACCGTGTTGAAGTTGACGCGCAAGTCGGTGGCGAGCTGCCGAACCGTGGGCAGTTGGGCGCCCGGCTTAAGCAGGCCGGTGGCCGCCATCTGTTTGACTTGGGCCACAATCTGCATATAGATCGGATCTCGGCTGCGAAAATCAAGTTTCACCATCATCGCCGGTGTCCAGAGTGAATGTGTCTTAATTGAACTAATTGTATCATTGAACCAATTGTATATATAAAAGGCGTGGTTTGTCAATCAGCAGTTGGCGGCGTAGGACAGGCGTAGGTTGAGCGTAGGCGTTAGAACCAGTCCCACGCTGAGGGGCATGCTATTGTGTTCCGCAGAAGGGCATAACTCTTCTTCTCCTCCTTGAGAGAGCCGGGGTCGGCGTCCCCGGCTCTCGCGATTCTAGCCCCCAAGCTTCGGCGCTATAATCGCCGGCGTGGACACTTCCCAACGACAAATCACCCGGGCGGCCGCCACAGTCATGGCGGCTTTTTTGTTAAGCAACCTGACCGGCCTGGTCCGCCAAATCCTCATCGCGCAGGCCTTTGGCACCAACCGCGCGCTGGACGCCTTCACCGTCGCCCAGCGGTTTCCCGGCATTTTGTTTGACCTGGTGGCCGGCGGCGCGCTCGCGTCAGCGTTTGTGCCGGCGTTTACCACGCTGTTGACGCGCGATCAGCGGGCCAGCGCCTGGCGGCTGGCCAGCGGGGTCTTGACCCTGGCCGCCCTGCTGTTGGCGCTGATTTCCGCGGTCTCCGCCGGGCTGGCGCCCAGCGTGATCCGCTGGATTGGCGCCGGGCTGCCGCCGGCCGAGCAAGCCCTGGCCGCCGACTTGCTGCGGATCTTGCTCTTGGCCCCCACGATTTTCGGGGTAAGCGGTCTGTTGATGGGCATCCTCAACGCCCACCAGCACTTTCTGCTGCCGGCGCTGGCGCCGTCCTTCTATTGGCTCGGCATGATCTTTGGCCTGGTGGTGTGGGTTCCCACGCAGGGCGTCCACGGTCTGGCCTGGGGCGCGGTGCTGGGTGCCGGGCTGCATTTGGCGGTGCAGCTGCCGGGTCTGCGCGGCTTGCCCGAACGGCGCCTGCGGCTGTCACTGGATCTGGGGAATCCGGCCGTGCGGGAGGTGATCTGTCTGATGGGGCCGCGTCTGCTGGGGGTGGCCGCCGTCCAACTCAACTTTGTGGTCAACACCGCGCTGGCCTCCTACCTGGCCGGCGGCGCCAGCGCGCTGGAATATGCCTGGCGGATATTCACCATGCCGCAGGTGATCATCGCCCAGGGCATCGCGATTGCGGCCCTGCCGGCCTTCTCGACGATGGCGGCGCGGGGTGAGACCGGCGCCATTCGCGCCAGCCTGGCGGACACCCTGCGGCTGGTGCTCTTCTTGACCCTGCCGGCGACGATCGGTTTGCTGCTGTTGGGCGAGCCCGTAATCGCGCTGTTCTTCCAGCGCGGCCGCTTTGACGCGGCCTCGACGGCGCTGGTGGCTTGGGCGCTGACGTTTTACACGCTGGGGCTGGTGAGCCACTCGGTGGTGGAGATTGTGGCGCGGGCGTATTACGCGCTCAAGGACACCTGGACGCCGGTGTGGGTGGGCGCCAGCGCGATGGGCATAAACCTAGGGCTGAGCCTGGCGCTGGCGGCCGGCTTTACGCAGCTGGGCTGGGCGCCGCATGGCGGGCTGGCCTTGGCCAATACGCTGGCGACCACGGCCGAGATGATTGTGCTGGTGGTCTTGATGCGGCGCCGGCTGGGGGGGCTGGCGCTGGGGCGCTTGTGGCCGGGCGTGTGGCGCGCGGCGCTGGCGGCCGGCGTCATGGGCGCTGGCGGCTTGGCTTGGCTGGCCGGCACGGCCGGCGCTTCGCCGTGGGTGATTGGCTTGGGCGGGGTGGCGGTGCTGGGGGCGGTTTTTTGGCTGACAGCGTATGCGCTGGGCAGCCCGGACGCGCGGCAGCTGCCAGATCTGGCGCTTAAGCGGCTGCGCCGCCGCTGAGGGGGATCACCGCCAGCTCATATACAGCACGGCCGTCGCCACCCCCAGGGCCACGCCGCCCAATACTTCGCGCGGGGTATGGCCCAAGCGCTCTTTCAATTCCTTCTCGGCCAGCGGATGGCCGGTGAATAATTCGTCAATCATGAGGTTCAAGATCCGGGCATGGTCGCCGGCCTGGCGGCGCACCCCCGTGGCATCGTAGATCACCACCATCGAGAGCACCCAGGCGATGGCGAAGATCGGCGTCTGGAAACCATCCTGCAGGCCGATGGCAATGGTGGTGCCGATCACCAGCGCCGAGTGCGAAGACGGCATGCCGCCGGCGCTGATCAGCAGACCCCAATTCCAGGTGCGATGGAGGAGGAAATGCAGCGGCGGCTTGATGATCTGCGCCAGTGACCAAGCGATGAAGCCGGCCCACAGGACTTGATTCGCCGCCACCTGCGCCATAAACTGCTCCATTGCTTAATCCTCGGCCGCGAACGGCTCCACTTGCGCGCCGGCTTCGCCGCGCGGCATCACCATCTGAACCTTAAGTTCAGCGGCCTCCAATAAGCGCCCGCACCGCGCGGCCAGCGCTTGGCCGCGCTCGAACACGGCCAGCGCCTCTTCCAACGGCAATTCCCCGTCTTCCAATTGCGCCACCAGCGCTTCCAGCTCCGCCAGCGCGGCTTCGAACGGCAGGTCCTCGACGGCGGCGCCGGCCCGGGGCTTCTTGGTTTTGACGCTCATGCCTGTGCCTCCACCTTAACCAGAAATTCGCCGGCGCTGACCCGCACCTGCAATGCGTCGCCGGGCGCCACCTCGGCGGCAGCCCGCACCACGGCGCCGGCCGGGCGCCGGACAATCGCATACCCGCGGCCGAGAACGGCCAGCGGGCTGACGGCGTTAAGAGCTTGTGCCAGCCGGCGGTGGCGTTCGCGCGCCCGGGCCACCAGCGCCGGCAGCGCGCGCGCCTGCCGCTCGGCCAGGTAGCGCAGCCGCTGGCGCGCCAACTGTAACTGAGCCGTCGGCGATGCGGCGCGCAGGCGCAGGGCCGCCGGCGCCAGACGCGCCCGGCGCTGGGCCAGCCGGTCTTCCACCGCCGCCGCGGCGCGCGCCAAGCCGTCCTCCACCTGGGCGCGTAAATCCCGCACTGACACGGCGGTCACCAGTTCCGCGGCCGCCGAGGGCGTGGGCGCGCGCAGGTCGGCGGCGAAATCCGCCAGCGTGAAATCCGTCTCATGGCCCACGCCGCTCACGACGGGCATGGGCTGGGCGGCGATGGCGCGCACCACGGCTTCATCATTGAAGGCCCACAGGTCTTCTAAAGCCCCGCCGCCGCGCGCCACGATCACCACCTCCGGCTGCGCCGCTGCTGGCAGGGCGGCCAGCAAACGCAGCGCCGTCACCACGCCGGCCGGCGCCTCCGGCCCCTGCACCGGCGTCGGCGCCAGAAGTACCTCCGCCAGCGGATAGCGCCGGCGCAAAATGTTGAGCATGTCGCGCAGCGCCGCGCCGCCGGGCGAGGTCACCAGCCCAATCCGCTGCGGCCGCGGGGGCAGCGCGCGTTTCCGTTCCGCCGCAAACAGGCCTTCGCGTTCCAGACGCTCTTTGAGGAGCGCGAATTCGAGGTACAGCGCGCCCTGGCCGTGCGGTTCCAGGCGGGTCACGTCTAATTGATATTTGCCGCGGGCTTCATAGAGCGTGATCTGGCCCAGCACTTCCACGGCTTCGCCCTCGCGCGGCCGAAAAGGCTGCCGTTCGGCGCGCGAGCGCCACACGACGCAGTCCACCTGGGCGGCGCCGTCCTTCAGGGTGAAATACCAATGGCCGGAGGCGTGGGCTTTGAAGCTGGAGATCTCGCCGCGCACCCGGACGCCCTGCAGCCGGTAATCGGCCTCCAGCGCCTGGCGCACATAGCGGTTTAAGTCGCTCACCGTCCAGGCCGCGGAGCCGCCGGCGGCCTCGAATGGCAGCGGCAAAGTCCTCATGCGCGCGATGGTAGCCGAGTGAGAAGAGGGTGTCAAATGCGAGGCCCCGCGCTATACTGCGCGCATGCGACAACTCTGGCGATGGGGGTTGATCATCGGTCTCCTGGCGGCGGGCTGCGGGCCGGCGCCCACGCTGGCCCCGCCGACGCCCG
Source organism: Anaerolineales bacterium (assembly GCA_017999235.1). The sequence goes on from JAGOBN010000003.1 coordinate 7,391, forward strand.
CGCGCCTCACCCAGGCGGCCACGCTCACCGCGCCGGCGCCCAACGCTTCCGCCACCCCGGCCAGCCGCGAACTGGTGCTATGGGTGCCGCCGGAATTTGCGCCCGTTGCGGAGCAGCCCGGCGGCGTGGTCCTGGCCGCACAGCTCGACAACTATGCTCAGCTGCATCCCGGTTGGCGGGTCCGCGCGCGCGCCAAAGCGGTGACCGGCGCCGGCGGCCTGCTGGAGTCGCTCCTCAATGCCTACCACGCGGCGCCGGCCGCGCTGCCCGATTTGGTGGCGCTCTCCCGCGGAGATCTCGAAGCGGCGGCGGCGGCGGACCTCGTTTTGCCGCTGGACACTTGGGTCTCCGCCGCCGTATTTGAAGCCTACTATCCGTTTGCTCAAACGCTGGGCCGCGTGAACGGCCAGTGGGTCAGTTTGCCGTTTGCCATCGACGCGCGCTGGTTGGCGTATGCGCCGGCCGCGTATCCCGTCCCGCCGGCCCGCTGGGCGGAGGTGGTGACCGGCACCTTAATTTTCCCCGGCGCCGAGCCGTTCGCCCTCAGCCTCCTGGCCGATTATCTGGCGGGGGGCGCCTTGACCGGGGCCGATGGCCGGCTGGCCCTTGACGCCGGCCGGTTGGCCGCCATCTTGACGGCCTGGCAGGAGCTGGCGGCGGCCGGCGTGTTGCCCCTCTCCACGCTAGCGTATGACACCCCGGCTGCCACCTGGCAGATCTTCCGCGAGCGCCGCGCCAGCCTGGCTTTGACTTCCGCCAGTTGGTATCTGCGCGAGGCGGCGCGCGTGGCCGGGACCAGCGCGGCGCTGCCGCCGACCACCACGGGGGCGCCGTTCACGCTGGTGGAGGGCTGGGGCTGGGCGCTGGTCAACAAAGCCGGCGACCTGGCGCCGGCCGCCGAATTGCTCACCTGGCTGGTGGAGCCTAAGCGCCAGGCCGCCTGGACCCAAGCCGCGTTCAGGCTGCCGGCCCAGCCGGCGGCTTTGGCGGCCTGGGATGACACCCCGTTTATTCCGTTGGCGGCGGAAACGCTGACTCGGGCGCAAGCCCAGCCGGACGAGCGCGTCCTGGAAAAAGTGGGGCCATTGCTGCGGCGCGCGCTGGACGATGTGCTTAACGACCGCGCTACGCCCGCCGTCGCCGCCGCCGCCGCCGCCCAAGCCCTGGCGAACAGCCAGCCGTAACCGATGTCCGCGCCCGGCTTTGACGATCACGCCGCGCATCTGCTGGCCCTGCGGGCCGCCGCGTTGCAGGCCGCCGACCCGGCCGCCGCGGTGCGCGGCGCTCTAACAGGGGATGATTTTTCCCAAGCCGCCCGCGTGTTTATTGTTGGCGCCGGCAAAGCCGGCGTGGCGATGGCAACCGCGGCGGTGGAGATGGTGGGCGTGCGTTTGGCGGGCGGAGTCATGGCCGTCCCCCACCTGCCGGCCGTGAGCCTCCCCCAACTGAGTTTCGTGCGCGGGGGTCATCCCTTGCCCGACGCCGGCAGCCTGGCCGCCGGCCAGGCGATGGCGGATCTGCTCGCGCAAACCACCCGGGAGGATGTGGTGCTGGTCCTGATCTCGGGCGGCGGCTCCGCGCTGCTGGAGGGGTTGCGGCCGGGGATCACGCTGGCGGATTTGCGCGCGACGAATGCCGCGCTGCTGCGCTCCGGCGCCACGATCCACGAATTTAACGCCGTCCGGAAATGCCTGTCCCGGCTCAAGGGCGGCGGGCTGGCGCGGCTGGCGGGGCCGGCCCGCGTCCTGGGGCTGATCATGTCCGATGTGGTGGGCAATGATCTGAGCGTCATCGCCTCCGGGCCGACCGTGACGGACACCGCGGCCGCGGAGCCGGCGGCGGATGTGCTGCGGCGCTATGCGCTGACGGCCGCGCTCCCGCCGGCCGTGGTCGCCGCGTGCCTGATGCAACCGCCGGCCGCCCCGGCGGCGGCCAGGGTGGAGAACCGGCTGATTGCTTCCAACCGCTTGGCCGGGGAGGCCGCTGCCGCCGCCGCGCGGCGTTTGGGTCTGGCGGCCGACTACCTGGGCGATGCCTGGCAAGGCGAGGCGCGGGAGACCGGGGCGCACTTCGCGCGCCAGGTGTTGGCGGGCCGCGGCCCGCGCGCCTTAATTGCCGGCGGCGAGACCACCGTCACGGTGCGCGGCCAGGGGCGCGGCGGCCGCAATCAAGAAGCCGCCCTGGCGGCCGCCTTGGTGTTGGCGGACGCCGGCGCCACCGTCGTCTCCACGTTTGCTACGGATGGCGTGGACGGCCCCACCGACGCGGCCGGCGCCACCGCTACCGGCACAACGACGGCGCGCGCGCTCGCTCAGGGGCTTGATCCCCAAGCCTATCTGGCGGACAACAACGCTTACGCGTTTTTCGCAGCCCTGGGGGATCTAGTGCACCTCGGCCCCACCGGCACCAATGTCAACGATTTATGGTTTGGGCTGGGATATTGAAGCCGGCCGTTCGCGTATAATTTCACCCACTTATCGCCTCCTGCTCTCTTGGTCAACTCAACATGACAATTCAATTTGGCACCGACGGCTGGCGCGCCGTCATCGCGGAAACCTTCACGTTTGAAAATCTGCGGCTGTTAGCGCAGGGCATCGCGGACACGGTCGCCGCCCCCGATTGGGGCGGCTCAGCCGGCAACGGCGGCTTTGATCCCAAGCTGATGGTGGTTGGTTTTGATACCCGCTTTCTCTCCGACCGCTTCGCGACGGAAGTGGCGCGGGTGCTGGCCGCCAACGGGATAGCGGTCCTGCTCACCCACGCCGACGCGCCCACGCCGGCCGTCTCGTACGCCGTCCGCCACCACCACGCGGCCGGCGGGGTGATGATCACGGCCTCGCACAACGCGCCGCGCTATAACGGCGTCAAACTCAAAGCCGCCTTTGGCGGTTCAGCCCTCAATGACCAGTGCCGGCGGGTGGAGGCCTTCCTGTCCGACAATGAGTCGCGCGCGCGCGGCCCGAATTTGATGGACTATGACAAAGCGGTGGGCGCCGGCCTGATCAAGCGTTTTAATCCGATGCCGGCCTATTACGAACACCTGCGGACGCTGGTGAACTTTGACGTGATCGCGGCCAACCCGCAGCGCCTGGTGGTGGACTCGATGTATGGGTCCGGGCGCGGCGCCATCAAGGGCATCCTGGCCGGCACGGGGTGCGAGGTGTTCGAGATCCGGGGCGAGATGAACCCGGGCTTTGGCGGCATCCACCCGGAGCCGATCGCCAAGTTTCTGGGGGCGGCGGCCGGCGCCCTGGCGGCCGGGAATGGCGCGTTTGCCGTGGTCACGGACGGGGACGCGGATCGGACCGGCGCGCTGGACGGGCGCGGCCAGTTTGTGGACCCGCACAAGATCATGGCGTTGACGTTGAAGTATCTGGTGGAAAAACGCGGCGGGACCGGCGCGGCGGTGAAGACGGTCTCGACCACGCGTATGATCAACCGGCTGGCGGACAAATACGGCCTGGCCTGCTATGAGACCCCGGTGGGGTTCAACCACATCGCCGACTACATGCTGGCGCAGGATGTGCTGATCGGCGGCGAGGAGTCGGGCGGCATCAGCATCAAGGGCCACATCCCGGAAGGGGATGGCGTGCTGTTCGGCCTGCTGATTCTGGAAATGGTGGCGGCGGCCGGCGTGCCGTTGGAAGAGATGGTGGCCGGCTTGCTGCGGGAGGTCGGGCCGGCCTACTACGCGCGCAAAGACCTGCGGCTGGCGCGGCCGGTTTCCAAAAAGGACATGGTGCGGCGGTTAAGCGAAAGCGCGCCGGCCGCGATTGGCGCGCTGAAAGTGGCCCACGTGGAGGCCCTGGACGGCGTGAAATACATCATGGACGACGATTCGTGGCTGTTGATCCGGCCGTCCGGCACCGAACCGGTGCTGCGCGTGTACGCGGAAGCGCGGGATGAGGCGGCGGTGGCGGCGCTGCTGGGGTACGGTCAGACGGTGGCCGCCGGCTAAGGCGCTTCCGCCGCCGGCAGGCTGAGGGTAAAAGTGCTGCCCGCGCCCGGCGTGCTGTGGGCCGTCAACGCGCCGCCGTGCAGACGCGCCAGCTCAAACGCGATCGTCAGGCCGGCGCCAATCCCAGGCTGTTCGTAGCGCGGGCGGTCGGCCTGGTAGAACAGCTCAAAAATCTGCTCCAGTTCGCCGGGCGTGAGCCCGCGGCCGTGGTCGGCCACCTGGATCAGCACCTGGCCCGCCCGCTGGTCGGCGCTGAGCTGCACCGGGCCGGCGCCCGCCGGCGAGAACTTGACGGCGTTTTCCAGCAGCCGCCGCAGCGCGTCGCTCAGATACTCCCGGTCCAGGCGCACGGCCGGCAGGGGCGCGGCGGGCAGCCGCACTTCCAGGCGCAGGCCCTTCTCCGCCGCCGCCGGTTCGGCCTGCGCGGCCACCGTCTGCAGCAATCCGGGCAGCTCCTCTGACACGCCGGCGCGGGCCTCGAACAACTGGCGCGCCTCGCCCGAACGGATCTCCGCCAACAGAATAAAGTCTTCCACCAGCCGCTGCAGCCGCTGAGTCCCGGCCTCGATTACCTGCAGAAACTGGCTAAATTCCTCGGAGCGCGCCTCCGGCGCGTTCTCCCGCCACAGCGCCAGATAGCTGGTGATGTGCGTCAGCGGCGTTCGAAACTCGTGGTTGAGCGTGGAGAGAATGGCGTGCTTAAGCTCGGCCGTCTGGCGGCGCCGGGCGTCATCCAATTGGGCGCGGCGGGCGAGCTTGTTGCGGATGGCGATGAGCAAGTCGCTCTCGTCAAAGGGCTTAATGATGTAATCGTCAACGCCCAGCTCTTTGCCGCGATAGATGTCGGTTTGGGCGGCGCGGGCGGTGAGGAAGATAAACGGGATCTCGGCCCATTCCGGCCGCGCCCGCACCGCCTGGTAAAACTCCAGGCCGTCCATGCGCGGCATCATGATGTCGGAGAGGATCAAATGGGGGGTGAAGGCGGGCAAGACGGCCAGCGCCTCCTGGCCGTTGCCGGCGGTGGCGACGGCGTAGTCCGCCAGCTCCAGCACACCGCGCACGCCCTCCAGAACAGCGCCGTCGTCTTCCACCACCAGGATGCGCGTCTGGGCCATGCTGGCGTGGTTCAGGCGTCGTCGTCGCCGCGGGCTTCCGCCGGCCGGCTCACCAGTTTGTAGCCCCGGCCGCGCTGCGTGACCAGATAGCGCGGCCGGAGCGGGTCCGGCTCCACCTTGGCGCGCAGCCGGCTGACCAGTTTTTCGATCCGGGCATCATCCACGCGATCCAGATACTGCCCGCCCCAGACGGTTTCCACGATCTGTTCTTTCGTCGTCAACCGGTCCAGGCGCTGATACAGCAGCCGCATCAGCCGGTATTCCAGGTCGGTAAGGACGGTGACTTTGACGCCTTCCACCCACACTTCGCCGGCGTCCTCGTCCACCCGCACCCCTTGGGTCACCGCTTCGGCCGGTGCGCCCTGGTGGCGCACGTAGGCGGCGAAGATCTCGGAGAACAGGCTTCCCGCGTCGTCGAGCAGGCCGAAGATCTGCAGGCGGGCGCGGTCATGCGGGTTGAGGCCGTCCTCGGCTTCGCTGACCAGCGCGCGCAGCGCGCTCTGTTCTTCCGGGCGCAGCTGGTTCCAGATCTTCAAGCATTCGGCGCGCACGTTGGGGTCGCCGGCCAGCGTCTCCGGATGGCGCTCGGCGGCGTGCGCCAGCGCGCCCAACAAGCCAAAATGCCCGCCGGCCGCGTGCAGCACCGTGGCCTGCAGCTCCGGCCCAAGACTGGCGCCGCCCACTTCCTCCAGCACCCGCCGCGCGTCAGCGGGCGAGAGCAGGCGCAGGGGGAGGGTGTTGGCCGTGAACAATTCGGCGAATTCGTTTTCGCCGCGCAAGGCCGGGTCCGCCAGCGGCCGGACGGTGGCCGTGACGTACGTCAAGCGCTCCTGAAACTTGTCTTTCAGGGCGCGCATATTCAGCAGGGTGCGGTCTTCCAGGGCGGCATAGACCTCGTCGAACTCATCCAGCAGCAGCACCAGGTTGCGCCCCAGCTGCGCGCTGCATTCCGAGATGGCATTGTTGAACGCCAGCGAGGCCGGGAAGACAGCGTTGGCGGTGGTGATCCGGGCGTGTTCCTCGCGCAGCTGCGTCAACAGCGCGGCCGGCGGCTGGGGGTCTTCCTCCAGCGCCTCCACCAGCGAGCGCAGCACCACTTCAAAGAACCCGGGCGCGGTCAGCTCCACCACCCGGTTGCAGTCGATATATACCAGCACGCCGGGCCGGCCGGCCACCCGCGCGTACGCGGCCAGATGCTCGGGGGCCGGCAGCGCGCGCAGCAGCGGGCTTTTGCCCGTGTTGCTCAGGCCGTATAAGGCCACACATTCTCCGCGCGCCAGCGCGTTGACCACCAGGGCGGTTTGGGTTTGACGGACGGATTGAAATGGAAACGACATAGAGGTGCAGCCGGTGAGTTGGGAAGCGCTCATTATCCAACAATCAGCGCAAAAGAAAAAGGCCAGCGGCGACAACCGCTGGCCTGGGAATAAACCGGGCGCGGTTAGCGCAGGCTGTGGCGCAGCCGGCGCGCGATGACCACCACCGCCACCAGGCCCAACGCCAGCGCAATCAGGGCCGGCACGCCCAAGTCGTCGGCGAAGCCCGTGTTGGAGAGCTCGCGCGGCGGGGTGGCCGTGGCGGTGGCCGGCGTGCGGGTGAGCGCGCCCACCAGCGGGGTGGCCGTGATCGCGGCCGTCCCGCCCAGACGGGTGGGGGTGGCGCTGGCCGCGGCGGGTTGATCCGGGGTGCCGGGTGTGCCCGGCGTGGTCGGCACCGTGCTGGTCGGCGGCACCGCCGTATCCGTGGGTGGCAGCGGCGTATTAGTCGGCGGCAGCGGCGTATTCGTGGGCGGCAGCGGCGTGTCGCTGGGGAACGGCGTCTCACTGGGCAGGGGCGTATCGGTGGGGCGCGCTTCCGCCGTCAACTGCGCGGCGTTGGTGGCCGCGATGGCGGCGTTTTCTAGATTACGGGCGGCCACCTGCGTCTGATTGGCCGCCATTTGGCCGGGCCGCACGAAGAAAATAAAGCCCACGATGGCCAAAAAGCCGATAAGGAACAATCCCCCGAGCACGCCGGCGACAATAATGAAGGTCCGATTGGGCGCCGTTTCTTCAGCCGGGCCATCATCCAACATGGGGTCTTCAGTTGACATGTAGCTCTCTCCTTGAGGCTCGCGGCCAATTGGGCGGCCCAGCCGATTAGATTACTCCAAAAGTTCCAAATTCGCGAACGGCACGGTGACGGTGGGGCGCGCGCCCGGCCCGGTTTCCAGGGCCACCGCCGCCACATGGGTGCGGAGACCATTGGCGATCGCCACCGGGTGTTCGCTCAACCCAATCAGGGTACCCACCAGGCCGGCCTCCGGCCCGCGCACGACGCGGACCCGTTTGCCGGCCTGGAGCGGCTCGCCTTCCAGCGGCGGCGGCGGCGGCTCGCGGCCGGCCGGCAGCGGGATGATGGCCTCCGGCCGGGCGCCGGTCGTGCGGTCGGCCGGCTGAGCGTTGAGCCAGACCTCCCGCCCCGTGTTGCCGGAGAGCAGCGCATACGCCGGCGCCGAGAAACCGCCCGAGCCAAACGCGTCCGTGATCAACACCGGGCAGGGCAGGGCTTGCAGGGCCGGCAATAACGCCACCGGCGCGCTGCCCAGAATCACGCCGCGCGCGCCCACCTCTTGCACCGCCTTAAGCGCCGCGGCGTCGGTGACACACCCCGCTGCAAGAATCGCGCCGCGCAGGCTGGGCTCCAGCCACTCACCGATCAAGGCGGCTTCCGGCGTCCCGCCCAAAACGCGCAACACCGAAAAATCTTCCCGGCCGTTGCCCCACAGCCCCTCCAACAGGGCGCCGGTCGTCTCAATCAACAAACCGCGCCCGGACACGACGCTGACCACCGTGCCGGGCAAGCCCGCGCGCAGCTCCAGCGGCGCGGTGGCCGCGAACAAGGCCTGTCCGTGATCGCAGAACAGCAGCCGGCCATCCACGGGCGCGGTCACGGTCTGCGCGCCCAAGCCGAGCAGACCTTTGCGCGCGGCCACCAGCTCGCCTTTTTTGACCGGCGCGCCCTCTTCTTTTTTTAGAAAGGCGGCGGCTTTTTCGCGCGCCACGCCGAGCGCGCGCGCCACATCCACCAGGCGGTGGCTGGTGTGCGCCTCCGCGCGCGCCACCACATCGCCCGTTTCCACGCGCTGGCCGGCGGCCACCAGAACGTCGCCGGGGATGGGCAGCAAGCGCTCACGCCGCAGCGTGGCGAGCAAGGTGATGTGCGTGGTCGAGGGAATATAAGCCATAGCGTCAGCTCAAGCGCCTGCGAGCTTCCAGATCCATTGCTTGACGAGCGCGGCCCGGCGGGCGGGATCGCGCGGAAAGGCCAGCGGCCGGCCGCGCGCGTCAATGATGATCCCCACCGCGCCGCCATTGTCCACTTCCAGCGTCTGCTTGCGCCCCGGCCCAAACCCCACGTCGATGTTCGAGCGCGGATTGAGCGTCAGCGTGCCGTGCTGCCCCAGGGGCAGCGGGAGGACCTCCAGGGCGCCGGCCTTGATGGTCAGCGTGGTCTCTTGGCCGTCGCCCGTCACCAGTTTGGCCGTGCAGACCACTTCGTCTTCCCGCGCCGGGCCGAGGACGGAGATTGCCCAGCCCAGCCGCAGGAGCGCGCCCGATTCCAGCACCTGCACGGCCGCCATGGGGTTGGCGTAAGCGGCCGCGCCCAGCGCGGCCAGCAGATGATTCTGGTCCACGGCCAGGGTGGTGAGGCCGGTGGGCTGCAGGGCGTCCAGCATGACCAGCGCGGCGGCGCCCGCCGTCGGCGCGCGGCTGAGGACTGCGCCGCCGCCCACAATCAGGTCGCAATACGGCAGCAGATCCGCGCGCGGCCCCGGTAAGCCGGAGGGCCAGCCGGCCTTGGCCCGGCGCAGCGCGCCGCGCAGCGCCAGCCGCGCCAAGGCCAATTCCCAATGCAGATCGTCGGCATCCATCGGCAGGGTATGCGGCCGCAGACTGCGCTCCAAAACAAAGGCCTGGGCGTCGGCTTCCGTGCCCGGATCGGGCAGCCAGCGCAGAAACTGGTCGGCCGGCGCGTCGGCGAGCGTGGTCCGCGCGCTGACGCCCACGCCGAGATCGGGCGCCACGGTCAAATACAGTTCGCCGCCAAAGGCCGCGGCCACGGTCGTGGCGGCCGAGCCGACGTTGACGCTGATCAGGCCGTTGGGCGAATCGGCCGTCTGGCTGAGGAAACGGATTACCTGCCCCTCGGCCTGCGCGGTCGGGAGGATCTGACCGCCGGCCAGGTGGGCCAGATCACGCAGGCCGCCGATCTGCGCCGCGCGCAGGTCATCCAGCAGTTTCGCCAGTTCGGCGCGCGCGCCATCCAAAGCCTCGCGCCCCAGCTCCGGCTGGATATTGGGCGCGGTGGAGACGCTGGCGACATTGCCCAGCAGATCGATGAGTTTGGCTTGGAGCGCGCTGTTGCCGGCAAACAGAAGCCGCAGCCGCCGGTCGGCGGGCAGCTGCAGACAAGCCAGCCCCACGGTCTCGGCCAATTCGAGAGTGGCCGCGCTGGCGCCGGTATCAGTGCCGCCGGCGATGATGACCACTTCCGGCCGCGCTTTAAGCACGGCGTCCATTTGTTCTTCCCGCCGGCGGTGATCCGCCAGGCTGAGCGTTTCCACCACGGAGATGTAGGAGGCGGCAGCCAGCCGGCGGGCGCTGCGCAGCGAAACCTCCGGCATCAAGCCCACCAGCACGGCGCGCACGGCTGGCCCTCCGCTGAGGGTGGCCACAAAGACGTCGCAGCCGTGGCCGTCTGCGCTGACCGGCATCACCAGCCGCGCGGCGTCATCGAGCATCACCCGGTCGGTGATGGTCTGCAGATCCAGGAGCGCATGGCGCAGGCCTTCCGACGCATCGGAGTAGGGCGGGGTCAGGGTGGAGGGCGCTTCGCCGGAGGCCACGTAACGAAAAACGCCCTCGACGACGTCGAAGAGCGAAACTCGGGTGGTGGCGGTGCCAAAATCGGCCGCCAGAATCGTCTCAGGGCGGAAGTCGGGGCCGGGAGCGGTGGCGTTAGTGGACATGGTTTTCGCTTAGCCGGCGTTTACCCGCCGACGAACGGCTGAATGAACTCCCACATAAATCCCAGCCGTTCGGCCAGGTAAGCCACGCCGGCCGCCAAGGCGCCGGCATACAGGACCCCCAGCGTCAGGCCGATGAACACTTGGCCGACCCGCGCCACCGGTTTGAGCAGCAGCGGCCGATCCACCCGGCCGCCCGGCAGGGTGCGGCCGCTGGACCAGAAGAAGAGCAGCACACTGAGCGTCCCCGCCAGCAGGATCAGCGCGCTGACCGGCTGTTCGAGCAGGCTCAGCAGATCGCCGGAGGCGGAGGCGTCCGGCAGGAGGGTGACAAAAGCGCCGGTGGTCTGCGGGAACAAAGTCCCGGTCACCGCGCCGCCCACGGCCACGGCGGCCCCCACGCCGGCCAGATACGCCACCGGCAGCCGGCCGATGGCGGATTGGGAGTTGAAGACTTTGAACAGCAGCAGCGCCACCAGCAGCCAACTGATGCCAATGACCACCACCCGGGCAAAATCCAGGGGCCCGAGCAGAGCAAGGAACAACTGCGGATACACCACATTCACCAGCGCCACGATGACGGCGTAGCCGGCGGTCACACCCACAAAAACATGCAGGGCGGCGCGGTACACCGGGTTGTCGCCGATGACATAGCTGAGAACGGCCAGGGTCAGCAGAAAGCCGAGCAGGGTCCCGGCGAAATCAAGCGACATCAGGCTTTGCCCCTTCCAGCACCGCGGACCGCGCGCCGCACGCCGTGCGCGGCGTTGCCGAGCACCAGCAGCAGCGCGCTCGTCAGCAGACCGCCGCCCAGCATTTCCCAGCGAATGAGCAGCGGGTCCGGCACGAAGACGCCGGCCTGCTGTTCATATTGCACGCTGCCGGCGGCGCCGCTCACCAAGCCGGCCAAATGGGGCGCTTGCTGCGCCGCCCGCGCCGCGGTTTGATCCGCTTCCACGTACGGGCGCACCAACGGCGCCACGCCCGCGCTCACCGCCAGCACCAGCGGCGCGCGCATCCCGGCCGTTTGCTCGATCCAGGCCCGGGCGTCGTCGGGCGCGGCGCTGAGGACGATGACGGCGCCGAAGTCGTTGAGCGAGGCGAGGCCCTGCAGCAGCGGCAGAGACCACAAATCGCCCTGCGCGGGGAAGGTCTGCCGGCCGGCGAAATCGGCGCGGAAGACGGACTGCGGAAATTGGACGAATTGCTGGATCCCCACCGGGCCGCCCGGCAGATAGCCCAAATTGAGATACGTCACCGCATCGGCGTAACCCGTGCGGGTGGTCAGGCGGTCGAGCGTCTCTTGGGCGACGCCGGCGCCGGTGAGGCTGGTGCTGACAGCCACCAGCGGCAGGCCGCGCCGGATGACATGGCCGACGACGGCGTCCGCGATCAGGCCCAGTTCGCCGGCCTGGCCCGGCTCATAATCAAAAGCCACCAGCACGGGCCGGCCGGCCGGCGCGGCGGCCAGCGCCTGGAAGGCGGACAACGTCTCGGCCGGGATCGTTGTCGGCAGGGGGAAAAGCCCCGGCAGCGCGAAGGGCGGGAGCAACAGCCCCAGCACCAAGACCAGGGCCACCAGCCAGCGTTCCCACGGTACACTCAGCGCCCGCGCGCGGCCTTTGGCGGCCGGCGCCGCGCGGTCTCCGACCAGGATGCCGGCCAACAGCTCGGCTTGTTTGGCCTGAGCCGGCGTGTACGCCAGCATGTGGACCTGGGCCGCGCTCTTGCCCGGCAGCACCACGCCCGGCTCAGCGCGCAGCACACCGCGCATGCCGGCCAGCACGCCGACGGTCTCTTCGTACTCGTCCACCTCCGGCTCGGCGGTGGATTGTTGAATATCCACCGGCCGCATCGCGGCCAGCCAGGAGGGCAGTTCACCTTGCGCCAACCCGGGGCCGCCCGCGCCCGCCAGCGGCGCCGCCGGGGCCGGGGCGCTGGGGCGCAGGCCGGCCAGCCAGTCCGGTTCGTTGGCGGCTGGTTCGGCGGCCGGCTCGGCCGCAAACGGAGAGATGGCGGGCTCCACGCTCGCGGCGGACGCGCCGGGCTCAGTGCGCAGCGCGGCCAGCCAATCCGGCTCCGGCTCAGCGGGCGCGGCTTCGGCCGGCGGCGAGTCGGAGCGCAGCGAGCGCATCCAATCCGGTTCTTCTTCCGCGGGCGCGGCAGCGGCGAGGCCCGCGCCGCGGGGCGCGTCTTCCGCCGCTTCGGGCAGCCCCAGCGATTTCAGCCAATCCGGCTGATCATCTTCAGCGGCCGGAGCGGCGCTGCCGCGCAGGCTGGTGAGCAGATCGGGCGGCTCGTCGCCGCTGGGCAGAATGGCCGGCAGCGGCGCGCTGGCGGAGAGCGCGGGCCGGTCTTCATCTGCCGCGAGGCCGGCGGCCGGCGCCAGGCCGCTCAGCCAATCCGGCAACCCTTCCGAGGGCAGGGCGGCGGGTTCAGCGAAGGGCGCGGTGCCGGGGATCGGCGCCGCCTCGGGCGCTGATGTCTCTTTTAACGGGCCGGTGGCCGTCCGCAGCCAATCTGGCAAATCCTCGTTGGGCGCCAACTCCACCGGGTGTTCCTTCAACGGGCCGGTGGCGGTCTTCAACCAATCCGGCATCGCCTCGCCGGCGGCGGCGGGCTCGGCCGCCGGTTGCAGCCAATCGGGGATCTCGGCATCGGCCGGCGCGCTAGCGCTGGGCTGTGGCGCGGCCGGCGGCTTAAGCCAATCGGGCAGATCGGCCTCCGGGGCGGCGGCCGCGGCCGGCGCCTCCGTCTGCAGGGCGTTCAGCCAATCCGGAACATCATCGACCGGCGGCGCAGGCGTTTTCACCGCCGGGGCCGGCGGCTTGAGCCAGTCGGGCAGCTCGGCGGCGGAGGCGGCGGAAGTTGCCACCGGCGTCTCAGGGGTTTCGGATTGCAGAGACTTCAGCCAATCCGGAACGTCTTCCGCGGGGGCGGCGTCGGCCGGCGCGGCGTCGGCCTGCAGCGCTTGCAGCCAATCCGGGGTCTCCGCGGCCGGCGCCAGCGGGGCCTCGGCCTCGGCTTCTTCCCCGGCCGGGGCGTCCCCGCGCAGCGCTTGCAGCCAATCTGGTATCTCGGCCGGCTCGGCCTCGGAGGCTTCGGCGGCCGCGCCCTTCAACGGGGTGCCGCAATATTGACACGCCTCCATCACGTCCGGATTGGATTTGCCGCATTTGGGGCAGCGCACGATCAGGCTTTTGCGGATGGTGCCTTCGCTCGATGCTTCGGCGGCGTCCGCGACGCCCGCGGCGCCCGGCTCCTTGAGCACCTGATCGCAATACTGGCAGGTGTCCAGAAAATTCGGGTTGGGCTTGCCGCAGTTGGGGCAACGGATGACAGGCATGCTAGTCCCCGTAAGGGCGGTCAATGGCCAGCAACAGCCGCAGGCCAGTGGCGATGATGCCCAGCGCGATGCCCAGCATCAAGCCCCGCGCACCGGCCACGGCCGGCACCTGCGCGAGCCAGGCCCACACATCCCGCAGGCCGGCCGCCGCGTCCGCGGGGACGCCCGCCAGCGCCGGGGCCATGCCCACCAGCGCCACCAGCGCGGCGGCCAAGAAGACCAGCGTCAAGAGCGTTGGCGGCCGGCGCAGGAGGCGATAGCCGGCGAAGACCAGGATAAACACCAGCAGCGCCGCCAAGGCCGCGCTCGTCGCGCCGATGACGTGCTGAAACAAGAAGCGCATGGCGGTATTGGTGGTGGCGCCCCCGGTTTGCCCGGGCAGGGCGCCGGCCAACCCGGCGGCCAGCGCCGCCAGGAACCCCGCCAGCGTGAAGAGGCTGTACGGCCAGCCGGCCGCTTGGGTCGAGATCTTGCGGACGTGGATGCGCGCCAGGCTCAGCGCCCCGATCAGCACCGCCACAGCCGCCAACAGCCCGGCCCAGGCCAGAAGCTGGACCCACACGGATTGCAGCGCCGGGACGAAATAGCCCAGCAAAGTGACCAGGCCAAACCCGACGGCCACGGACGTCAGCAGGACGTTGCCCAGACGGATCTTCACGGCAGAAGTCCCAAGGTTTTGAGGGTGACGCCGGCCAGGATCGTCAGGACCAGGATGAGGCGCAGCACATCTTGCGCGCGCAGGCTGGCCAGGTGGGCGGGCTGGCGGTTGAGATACGCGCCGGCGGCGTACACCTCTTCGCCCAGCAGCGCCGCGTCGGCGGCGGCGTAGAGGACGGCTTGCGCGGTCAGGTTGTCCGAGCCGGCCAGGGTGGGCGCGCCGGCGCGCTGGCTGGCTTCGGTCAGCAGCACGATCTCGGGCGGCAGCGCGCCGATGAGCACATTGCCGGCCACGGCCTCATCCCGCACCAGCGGCGCCAGCGCGGCGCTGAAGGCCAGGGGGGAAAGCCCCGGCACCTGCGCGGCGCTGGGATCAAAGCGTTCGGCGGCGTTCTGCTGGCGGTAAATGGATTTGAGGCTGTCCTGCGCCAGGAGCATGGCGGTCCCGTCGGCGCTGGTGATCACGGGCGGCTTATCGCTGACCACGGCCTGCGCGGCCACCTGGCTGGCGATGTTCAGACCCGCCAGGGTGGTGGCGGTATCGGCCTGGCCGATGATGCCGCTGCCCAGCGAGAGATGCAGCCGGCGGCCGGATTCAACCGCTTCGCCGATGGTGGCCGGCAGTTGTTCCAGCGCCGCCAGCGGCCGCAAAACGGCCGGCCGGGCTGTGGGCCGGCGGCTGAGGGCCAGGAAGAGCCCGATTAACAGCGCGAACAGGACGAGGAACGCGAGCTCCAGGACCGTCATGATGGACCGTCGGCCTCCTGCGCCAGATGCCGCGCCCACGTGTGGCGCGCTTGCGAGTCTTCGAGCACGCCGGCCAAAGCCGTCAACTGCGAGTCCACGGACACCCAGGCGCCGGCCGGCGCGGCCGCGTACAAGACCTGCGCGCCAAGCAGGGCCAGCGGGCCGGCCTGTTCCAAGAGCGTCGCCGTCAGGCCGTGCAGACCCCAGGCGCGCAGGCGCGCGGTGAGGGGCGCGAGCGTTTGTTCGGCGGACATGGGCGGCGAGTATAGCATAGAGGTTTTTGGAGGGCGAACGCGGCGCCAGCCGGCGCGCGGCGCTTGCCCGCTGACCTGAAGCTGCAAGCCGCGTGCCAACTCGAACGATTGTACTTCTGGCGACTCGGAGGGTCAAGCAAACATGGCCGGCGCCGCTGTTTTAGTGTAAAGTGATGAGCGCCTCCAACACGTTAGGCCGGCATCAGTGACCGTTATCTTCCGGGACCAGGAGCACCGCGAATTATCATGGCCACTCACCCCATTCTCTTGATTTTTAACCCCAACTCCGACCGCGGGCGCTCCGGCCAAAAAGTCTCCGACCTGCGCGCGCTCATCGATCAATTTGGCGGGGCGGATTGGCGCGGCACCGAGTACCCGGGCCATGCCACCGAGATCGCGGCCCAGGCCGGCGCTTACCGGACGGTAGTGGCCCTGGGCGGCGACGGCACCGTCCATGAGGTGGTCAACGGCCTGATGCAGCTCCCGGCTGAACACCGGCCGCAGCTGGGGGTGGTCCCTATCGGCTCCGGCAATGATTTTGCGTTTGGCGCCGGCGTGCCGCTCGGTAATCCGCAAGAGGCCACCCGGCTCATTTTTCAGGGGACGCCGCACCCGGTGGATATCGGCCAGCTGCGTGACGGCGGCGGCCGCAGCGTCTACTTCCACAACACGGTCGGCATCGGCTTCGACGCCGCCATCAACATCCGCAGCCGCGCCATCACCTATCTGTATGGCTTTGTGATGTACCTGACCGCCACGCTGCAATCGATCGCCTTCAACTTCGAAGCCCCGCACATGCGCGTGGAGTACGACGAGGGCGTGGTGGATCAGCCCATCATGATGCTGACCGTGGGCAATGGGCCGCGCGAGGGCGGCGGTTTTGTCACCACCCCGGCCGCCAAGATGGACGACGGGCTGCTGGACTTTATTTACGTCCATCAGCTCTCCCGGCTCCGGATGCTGCAGCTGCTGCCCAAGGTGATGCAAGGCACGCACATCCAGGAGCGGGATGTGACCAGCCGGCGCACGACGCGGCTGGTGGTGGAATCCGATCGCGCCCTGCCCATCCACGTGGACGGCGAACTTTTCGCGCCGTATGAGCTGAATGTCCGGCGCGTCGAAATTGCGCTGCTCCCCCAGGCGCTCGCCGTCCTGCGGTGAGCGGACCGGCGCGCGATGCCTCCGCTTGAGCGCGTGCTGATCGATTACGACCTCGGCCTGCTGCGGCTGATGGCCGAGTTGGGGGGGGTGGAACTGACGGCCCCCAGCCAGCGGGAAGCGGCCGGCCAACTGGCCCGGCGGCTGCTGGAGCCGGAGCGGCTGGCGGCGAACATCGCCGCCCTGCCCGTCCCGGCGCGGGCGGCTTTGGAGGCGCTGCGCGGCGCGGGCGGCCGGCTGCCGCGGGCGCGCTTCACGCGCGCCTATGGCGAGGTGCGCGCCATGGGCCAGGCCCGCCGCGAGCGCGAGCAGCCCTGGCGGCACGCGCCCTCGCCGGCGGAGACGCTCTGGTATCGCGCCCTGACCGCCCACGCTTTTTTTGAAAGCGAGGCCGGCCCGCAAGAGTTCACCTTCATCCCCGAAGATCTGCTCAAACTCCTGCCGGCCGCGCCCGACCCGCCGCCGGCCGCGCTGCCCCCGGCGGCTCCGCCCGGCCAGTCGGCCGAGGCGCCCGCCGCCGTCCGGGCCGGCGCCTTTCAATTGGCCGATGATGTCGTCACCCTCTTGGCCTACGCCCAGCGGGTGCCGCTCCGGCTGGAGCCGGGCACCCTGACCACCCGCCAGCCGGATGTGGTGCGCCGCTTTCTGCACGCGCCGGAAGCGCTGGATCTGGCCTTCCAATTGGCGATCCAACTTAAATTCCTGACCGGCGCCCCGCTCCGGCCGGACCCGGCGCCGGCGCGGAGTTTTTTGGAGTTGACGCGCCTGGCCCAGACGCAGACACTGGCCGCCGCCTGGCGCGCCTCCACTGATTGGAATGACCTGCTGCGCCTGCCGGGCCTGGTGTTTGAGGGCCATGCGTGGCGCAATGATCCCGTGCTGGCCCGCGAAGCGATTCTGGCCCAACTGGCCGCGGTGCCGGCCGGCGAGTGGTGGTCGCTCGAGTCATTTGTGGCCGCCATCAAGGAGCGGACCCCGGATTTTCAGCGGCCGGCCGGCGATTACGACGCGTGGTATATCCGCGACGCCGAGACCGACGCGTATCTGCGCGGCTTTGAGCACTGGGAGCGCGTGGACGGCGCTTTGGTGCGCTGGTTTATCGAAGGCCCGCTGCACTGGCTGGGGCTGGTGGATGTGGCGGCGCCGCGCGCGGCCCCCGCCCCGGCCAAGCCGCGTTCGCTGCGCCGGGCCGGCCGGGCGACCGCCGCCTTTCGCGTGACGCCGGCCGGCGCCGCCTTC
The DNA here is from genome assembly GCA_017999235.1 of Anaerolineales bacterium. The sequence goes on from JAGOBN010000003.1 coordinate 24,873, forward strand.
CTGGGGCGCGGCGCGTGGCCGGCGGCCGGCGATCCCGCGGCCGCCACCCACGTCCACATCGGGCTGGATGCCGTGATCAGCGCACCGGCCGCGCTGGCCCCGTACCAGCGCTTCCGCCTGGCGCGGGTCGCCAAATGGGTGGGGCTGGAGGCGGACACCTATACGTACCGGCTGGCGCCTTCCGCGCTGCGCCGGGCGCGCCAGCAGGGCGTGGAAGTGGGCCGCATTGTGGATTTCCTGCGCGAGATCGCGGCCGAGCCCGGCTTGCCGCCGAGCGTGCTGGCCGCTCTGGAGCGCTGGGCGCGCGCCGGCCAGGAAGCGGCCGTGCAAGAGTTCCTGGTGCTGCGCGTGAAAAGCCCGGATGTTTTGGAGGCCCTGCGCCGCACCCCGCGCGTGCAAGATTATCTTGGCCGGCCGCTCGGCCCGACCGCGATCGAGGTGCGCCGCGAGGCGGCCGACCGCCTGCGCGGCGCGCTGGCGGAACTGGGGATTCTGACGGATTGAGGCTCGGCCTGTTTGAGGAGTGACTATGGCTTTCTCCACCGTTGATCTAACCCGCCAATTCTATGAAGCCTTTCATGCCGCGCCGGATTTTTTGGTCCAGGCGCCGGGCCGCGTGAACCTGCTCGGCGAACACGTGGATTACAACGCCGGCTGGGTCTTGCCCAGCGCCATTGACCGGGCGGCCCGCCTGGCCGTGCGCGGCGTGCCCGGCGAGCTGATGACCGTGGCCGCGTTGGATATCGGCGAGCGGGTGACGTTCCGGCTGGCGGACCTGGATCAGAAAGTGGCGGCCGACGGCGCCGCTCTGCCGGGCTGGGCGCGTTACGCGGCCGGCACGGCCTGGGCGCTGCGCGAGGCGGGGCTGCTCGTCCACGGGCTGCAAGCGGCGCTGACCTCGGATGTGCCGCGCGGCGCCGGCCTGAGTTCGTCGGCGGCGGTGGAGGTGGCCTACGCCACCGCCTGGCAGCACCTGGGTGGATGGAGCGTCAGCGCGCTGGAAAAGGCCCAGCTCTGCCAACACGCCGAAAATGCGTACGTGGGCGTGAACTGCGGGCTGATGGACCAATTCGCGTCCGCGTGCGGGCAAGCCGGCCATGTGCTGCTGCTGGATTGCCGGACGCTGGCCTGGGAGCCGCTGCCGCTGCCGGCCGGCGTGGCGGTGGTGGTAGCGGATACGCAGGTGCGCCGCGAACTGGGCAGCAGCGAGTACAACGTCCGCCGCGCCCATTGCGAAGAGGCCGTGCGCGGGCTGGCCGAGGTGCTGCCCGGCATTACGGCGCTGCGGGATGTCTCGGTGGCGGACTTCAACCGCCACGCGGCGCGTCTGCCGGCGCTGGTGGCCCAGCGCGCCCGCCATGTGGTGGAAGAGTGCGACCGGACCCAGCGCGCCATCGGCCTGCTGCGGGCCGGCGCGGCCGCCGCCTTCGGCCAGTTGATGAATGACTGCCACGCGAGCCTGCGCGATCTATATGAGGTCTCCTGCCCGGAGCTGGATGTGATGGCGGCCGCCGCCCAGCGGCTGCCCGGCTGTTATGGGGCGCGGTTGACGGGCGCCGGCTTTGGGGGCTGCACCGTGAACCTGGTGGCCGCCGACGCGGCCCAGGCTTTCCGGAGCGCGTTGGCCGCCGAGTACGAAGCGGCCACCGGCCGGCGCCCCGAGATCTATATCTGCCAGGCCGCCGCCGGCGCCGGGGTTCTGGCGGGCGCGGATTGATGAGTTCCAAGCCGCGTTACCATCCCCGGCGTTTTGAGTTCACGCCGGAGGAGGCCGCTCAACTCCTGCGGCTCATCACGGCCGCCGCCGCCGCGCCGGAGTTCCAGCCGGCCGATTTTACGCGCCTCTTGCGCCGCTACCCGCACGCCGCCGGCCAGTTCGCCAAAGATCAGCTCGTCGCCGCCTACCGGCAGTTCTGCGAAGACGGCCGGCTGACCTTTGACCGCGCGGTGCTGCGCCGCCTGCAGATGAAGCCCATCCGCACCCAATCCGGGGTGGCCACGGTGACGGTGCTCACCAAGCCGTTCCCCTGCCCCGGCAAGTGCCTCTTCTGCCCCACCGATGTGCGGATGCCCAAGAGCTATCTGCATGACGAACCGGGCGCGGCGCGGGCGGAATCCCACGGCTTTGACCCGTACGCCACCACCCGCGGCCGGCTGCGCGCGCTGGAAAACATCGGCCACGCGACGGATAAGGTGGAACTGCTGATTCTGGGCGGCACCTGGAGCTATTACCCGGCCGATTACCAGGCCTGGTTCATCAAGCGCTGTCTGGACGCCCTCAACGGCGTGGAGGCCCCCACCCTGGCCGAGGCGCAGCGTCTCAACGAGACCGCCCCGCACCGCAACGTAGGCTTGGTGATCGAGACCCGGCCGGATTACGTGGACGCGGACGAGGTCCGCCGGCTGCGCGGCTACGGCGTCACCAAGGTCCAACTCGGCGCGCAAAGCCTGGATGACCGGATCCTGGATCTCAATCAGCGCGGCCACAGCGTGGCGCAGACCCGCCAGGCGGTGACCCTGCTGCGCGCCGCCGGTTTCAAACTGCACCTGCACTGGATGCCGAATTTGCTGGGGGCCACGCCGGCGAGCGACCGGGCGGACTATGCCCGCCTGTGGTCGGATCCCGGCCTGCGGCCCGACGAATTGAAGATTTACCCGTGCGCGCTGGTGCGCGAAGCCGAATTGGGGCAGTGGTGGGAACGCGGGGAATATCAGCCGTACACGGACGCGGAACTGGTGGACCTGCTGGCGGATTGTATGACCGCCACCCCGCGCTACGCGCGCCTGAACCGCGTCATCCGCGATATCCCGGCCGGCCACGTGCTGGCCGGCAGCACGGCCAGCAACTTGCGGGAGGTGGTGGAGAAGCATCTGCGAGCGACAGGCCGCACATGCGACTGCATCCGCTGCCGCGAAGTGCGCGGCGACGTGATTGAGGCTTTGCCGGCCCTGGCGGTGGAGCGCTACGCCACCAGCGGCGGCGAAGAGCTCTTTCTGAGTTTTGTCACCGACCGCGACCGGCTGGCCGGCTTTCTGCGCCTGTCTTTGCCGACGCCGGCAGCGGCCGCGCTGACCGGCCTCGCTGAACTCGAGGGCGCGGCCCTCATCCGGGAAGTGCATGTGTACGGGCCGGTGGTGCGCCTGGGGGACGACGCGCAGGGCGAGGCCCAGCATCTGGGCTTGGGCGGGCGGCTGATTGTTGAGGCCGAACAGCGCGCGCGCGCGGCCGGCTACCGGCGGCTGGTGGTCATCGCCGCGCTCGGCACGCGCGGATACTACCGCCGGCACGGTTTTGAAGTGGGGGAACTTTATATGACCAAAGCGTTGAGCTAAAGGCCCAGCAGCTCCGGCAAGTGGGTGGTGTGGGGGATGATCGCGTCCGCGCCGGCCCGCTCCAGCTCGGCACGCGCCCCAAAGCCGCACAGCACCCCCACCGTCTGGGCGCCGGCGCGCCGGCCGCACAGCGGGTCCACGGCCGTATCGCCCACCATCACGCATTCCGCCGGCGCCAGGCCGAGCTGCTGCGCGCACCACAGCACCGGGTCCGGATACGGTTTGGTGTGCGCGGCCGTCTGGGCGTGGGCCACGATGCGGAAGTAGCGCTCCAGATCATATTGCCGCAAAAACGCGTGCGTGCCGCGCTCGGGCCGGGCGGTGACAATTCCCAGCGGATAATGGGCGGCCAGCCGCGCCAGCAAGGCGTCCACGCCCGCCATCAGCACAAAATGCCCTTTGGCGTGCCGGCCGGACCGTTCCGAGAGCCAGTTGGTCACCCGCACTAATTCATCGTCCAGGCCCAGCACATCCGGAAACCCCATGAGGGTGTTGAGGGGCGCGATGGCGGTGGTGAGCGCCCAGCGCAAAAAGGGCTTGGGGTCCCGGCCGGGAAAGACCAGCCGGAGCGGCCCCAGCAGTTTCTGGGCGCGCGCCAGATAAGCATCGTCCGTGTCGGCCAGGGTGCCGTCTAAATCGAACAGGATCGCGCGCACGCGGGCGGGGTCAAAGGGCATAACGGCCTCTACGGTTGCAGGTCGGGATAGAGCGCCAGCAGCGCCGTGATCTGAGCCTGATCCGGCGCGGCCAGCCAGAGCGTGTGCGCGTCTTTCTCAAAGAAGCAATGCAGTTCGGGACCTTCCCAACAGCGCCCGTTGGGGATGGCGACGCGCCGGCTGAAGCGCGCGTCGGCGTAATCGACGAAGGCCGCGCCAAACTCCTCCGCGTCGGCCAGGGTGTCCCAGCGGGTGTGCAGGGTCAAGACCGTCTGGGCCTGGGCGTCTTGATAGTAGACGGCATACGCATCGCCGCCCCAGCCGGCGGCCGCCGGCTGGGCCTGGTCGGCGTCCAGACGCGCGGCCGAGTCGGTGCCGTAGGCCAGGATCAGATAGGTGTACCACTCGCCCATCGTGTTGGTCTCCAGCTCACGCCAGCCGGAGCCGAGGGTATCGGTCAGCGCCACCCGCGCCACCGGGAGCGGGAGGTCGCCGGCGTCATAGAGTTCGGGGTGCAGGATCTGTTCGGTGGAGGCCGGCGGCTGCCGCCAGACCTCGTCCACCCGCGCCCAGCCGCCGGCGTCGTAAAAGCGCCGCACAAACTCCAGGCCTTGCCGGTACGGGAACAGAAAGTCCTGGAAGAGATAGTCCGGAATTTCGTAATAGATCGAGATGTCCTGGCTGTTGACAATGCGCTCGTATTCCAGCCGCTCGAGCGGGCTGAGGGTGGCCATGTACTGCTCTTCCAAAAGCGTCGCGTCGCCCTCCAGCAATGCCTGCACCGCCGCCGCCTTCTCCGAGTCAGCCCGCCAGCCTTCTTCGCTGAACCCCAGCCCGCGCAAATCGTAGTTCTGATCCTGCAAGGCGTGGTTGTACTCGTGCGTGTAGGTGGCCTTCTCGGAGATGTTGAGCTGGCCGGCGTCCGAGACCACCACCAGTTCGCCGGTGTCGGGGTCGTAAAAGCCGGCGATGCCTTCCGAGTACAAGCGCAGATACAGAGCGTTGAGGTCCACGGCCGGATCGAGCAAGCCCAGCACGGTCAGCGACCGGGCGCTGTCGGCGATCTCTTCTGGCGGCGAGTCCTCGGCGAAATCCTGCAAGGTGCGGTCCTGCACTTCGTCCGCGGACAGGAACTTGCGCTGGACGCCGGCGGTATTGGGGGCCAGGCCGCGCGCCTGCGTCACCCAGGCCCCCAGGGCGTCCATCTCCGCCAGGGTGGCCGCGTTGGGGGTGGGCGCCGGCCGGGCGGTGGCGTTGGGGGCGCGGGTGGGCCGCGGCGTCGGTGAACTGAGCCAGCCGGTGCGGTCGGCGTACACCCAGCCCGCGGTGGCGGCCGCCAGCACCACCCCGCACGCGCACAGCATCACGACCAAACACCCAGCCACTAAACCGATGAGGATTTTGCGATTCGACATGGCGGGATTGTACTCGCAATCATCCCGCCGGCCGGTTTAACGCCCGCTAAGCCCTGCCGGCCGCGGTTTGTTCGCCGGCGCCGGCTTCCGGGCGGCGCTAAACGGAACTATAGTTTGGGGAGCGGGTTGAAAGGTTTGCGCTTATTCCGTATTTCAGTGATTAAGCGGAATAACGATTGACTTGAAGGCGGACTCGATGCTAAATAATTCTCAGGCGCAGACTCTGGATCAGCTGGATCTGGCGATTTTGCGCGCCGTACAGGCGGACGGCCGGCTGAGCAACGTGGACTTGGCGCGGCGGGTGCATCTCTCGCCGCCGGCCACCCATGCGCGGCGGCGGCGGCTGGAGCGGGCCGGCCTCATCCGGGGCTATGCCGCGCTGGTGGACCGGGAGCGGGCCGGGTACGATCTGCTGTGCTTCATCCAGGTCAATCTCCAGGTCCATCAACTGGACCAGGTGGAGAAATTTCGGGCCGCGGTGCGCGCCATGCCGGAAGTGCTGGAATGCCACCACATCACCGGCGAGCACGATTACCTGTTGAAGGTGGCGCTGCGCAACCGCCAGGATTTGGAACAGTTCGTGGTCAACCGGCTGACGCCGGCGCCGGGCGTCGGCCGCATCCACACCAGTTTGGTTTTGACGGAAGTTAAGGCGACGACTGCCTTGCCGCTGTGACGGCAGCTACCCCCTATAGGAGACGCGCATGACACATAATCCGCAGACCATGGGCCAGCAGTTCGGCCGGCGCTCGTGGGCCGAGCCATGGAAGATCAAGATGGTGGAGCCGCTGCGCGTCACCGACCGCCCGACGCGCGAGCGCGCCCTGACCGAGTCTGGCTTCAATACCTTCCTGCTGCGCTCGGACGACGTGTATATTGACCTGCTGACCGACTCCGGCACCAGCGCCATGAGCGACCGACAGTGGGCGGGCATGCTGCTGGGCGACGAGGCCTACGCCGGCAGCCGCAACTTCTACAACCTAGAAAACGCCGTCCAAACCTATTACGGCTATAAGCACATTGTCCCCACCCACCAGGGGCGCGGCGCCGAACACCTGATCAGCCAGGCCGTGATCAAGAAGGGCCAGACCATCCCCGGCAACATGTACTTCACCACCACGCGCCTGCACCAGGAATTGGCCGGCGGCACCTTCGTGGATGTGATTGTGGACGCGGCCCATGACCCCAACAACCTAGACCCGTTCAAAGGCAATATTGATCTCGGCAAGCTGGAAGCCGTGATCCAGCGCGAGGGCGCGGCCAACATCGCCTATGTCAGCCTGGCCGGCACCGTCAACATGGCCGGCGGCCAGCCGGTGAGCATGGCCAATGTCAAGGACCTGCGCGCGCTGTGCGATAAGTACGGCGTCAAACTCTTCCTGGACGCGACGCGGATGGTGGAGAACGCCTTCTTTATCCAAGAGCGCGAGGCCGGCTACGCGGATAAATCCATCGCCGCCATCCTCAAGGAGTTCTGCGGCTTCACCGACGGCGCCTGGATGAGCGCCAAGAAGGACAGCCTGGTCAACATCGGCGGATGGCTGGCCGTGAACGACTGGGAGCTGTTTGAGGAGCTGCGCAATCTGGTGGTGGTTTACGAAGGCCTGCACACCTATGGCGGTCTGGCCGGCCGCGATATGGAGGCGCTGGCGCTGGGCATCGTGGAGTCGGTGCAGGATGAGCACGTGCGTGCGCGCATCGGCCAGGTGCGGTATCTGGGCGAGCTGCTCACCGATTGGGGCATCCCGATTGTGCAGCCGGTGGGCGGCCACGCCATCTTCCTGAACGCCAAGGGCTTCTACCCGCATCTGCCGCAGAGCCAGTTCCCGGCCCAGGTGCTGGCCTCCGAACTGTATCTCGACTCGGGCATCCGCTCGATGGAGCGCGGCGTGGTCAGCGCCGGCCGCGACCCGCACACCGGCGACCACTACTATCCCAAGCTGGAATTGACGCGCCTGACCATCCCGCGCCGCGTTTACACCCAGGCGCACATGGACGTGGTGGCCGAGTCGGTCAAGGCCGCCTTTGACCTGCGCGAGCAGGCGCGCGGCCTGCGAATGGTGTACGAGCCCAAGTACCTGCGCTTCTTCCAGGCGCGCTTCGAGCAGCTGTAAGTTTTTCGCCACCGAGACACAGAGCCACGGAGAAGAATCCCAAC